>NZ_JBHWUU010000038.1:0-81247 GCF_042737375.1 Streptomyces sp. NPDC060000 | reverse complement strand
CCGACAGGCCGCCCGCCCGGCGCCGGGCGGGGGGGCTGTCGGGGGTGCTGCCCGGCGGAACTGCCAGGCGCGTCCCGGCTCCGCCCACCACCGGCCGCCGAGCGGCTCCTGAGCGATTCGCTGGGGTGGTCCGGTCTGCCGGGCAGCTCGACCGGCCGCCCGCCGTCGCCCGCAGTCCGTCATCGCCCGCCGGGCGGCTCCTAGACGATCCGCAGGGGTTGGTGCGGCCCGTCCGGCAGCTCGACCGTGATCGGGTCCCCGGGCCGCACCACGCCCCCGCTCAGCACCACACTCATGATCCCGGACTTGAAGGCCGGCCGGCCGTCCGGACCTCGCCCGACGACCTGCTTCATGAGCCCTTGCCGGAAGCCGTCGATCTGCGCGCAGGGATTGCGCAGCCCGGTGACCTCGACCACGGCCTCCCCGCCGAGCCGCAGCAGCGTCCCGGTGGGCAGCCCGAGCAGGTCGATCCCGCGGGTGGTCACGTTCTCCCCGAGTTCCCCGGCGGCCACCTCGAACCCGGCCGCCCGCACCTGCGCGAACAGCTCCTCGTGGATCAGGTGCACCTGCCGCAGATTCGGCTGCGAGGGATCCTTCTTCATCCGGAACCGGTGCTTCACCGTCGTCCCGGCATGTACGTCCCCCGCCACCCCGAGCCCGGCGATCAGCGTGACGCTCTCCCGGTTGGGCTTGGTGAAGGAGTACGTACCGCTCCTGCTGACAGCACTGACCGACCCGCTCATACGACGGAACTCCCCTCGTCCCACGACTCCCAGTGAACCGCAGGCCAGAGCCTAGGGGAGGCCGGCCCGCCCCCTCAGCACTCGATGATGTTGACCGCCAGCCCGCCCCGGGCCGTCTCCTTGTACTTGACGCTCATGTCCGCGCCCGTTTCCTTCATCGTCTTGATGACCTTGTCCAGGGACACCTTGTGCGAGCCGTCGCCGCGCATCGCCATGCGGGCCGCCGTGACCGCCTTCACCGCGGCCATGCCGTTGCGTTCGATGCAGGGGATCTGGACCAGCCCGCCCACGGGGTCGCAGGTCAGGCCGAGGTTGTGCTCCATGCCGATCTCGGCCGCGTTCTCGACCTGCTCGGGGGAGCCGCCGAGGACCTCGGCGAGCGCGCCCGCGGCCATCGAGCAGGCCGAGCCGACCTCGCCCTGGCAGCCGACCTCGGCGCCGGAGATGGAGGCGTTCTCCTTGAAGAGCATGCCGATCGCGCCGGCCGCGAGCAGGAAGCGGACCACACCGTCCTCCTTCTCCCCTTCGGAGGCGCCCCCGGCCGCGAAGTTCACGTAGTAGTGCAGGACCGCCGGGATGATGCCGGCCGCGCCGTTCGTGGGGGCCGTCACCACCCTGCCGCCTGCCGCGTTCTCCTCGTTGACCGCCATCGCGTACAGCGTGATCCACTCCATGGAGAGCGCCAACGGATCGCCTTCCGCCCGGAGTTGACGTGCCGTCATGGCCGCCCGGCGGCGGACGCGCAGGCCGCCCGGCAGGATGCCCTCACGGGACATGCCCCGGGACACGCACGCCCGCATCACCTGCCAGATCTCCAGCAGCCCGGCGCGGATCTCGTCCTCGGTGCGCCAGGCACGCTCGTTCTCCAGCATCAGCGAGGAGATCGACAGGCCGGTCTCCTTCGCCAGACGCAGCAGCTCGTCGCCGGTGCGGAAGGGGTACTTCAGGACCGTGTCGTCGAGCTTGATGCGGTCCGCGCCGACCGCTTCCTCGTCCACGACGAAGCCGCCGCCGACCGAGTAGTACGTCTTCGACAGCAGCTCGGCGCCCTGTGCGTCGTGGGCCCATATCGTCATGCCGTTGGCGTGGTACGGGAGGGCCTTGCGGCGGTGCAGGACCAGGTCGTCGTCGAAGGAGAACGGAACCTCGTGCGAGCCCAGCAGCCGCAGCCGCCCGGACTCCTTGATCTGCTCCACCCTGTCGTCCGCGCCCTCCACGTCCACCGTGCGCGGCGAGGCGCCCTCCAGACCGAGCAGCACCGCCTTCGGTGTGCCGTGGCCGTGGCCGGTCGCGCCCAGCGAGCCGTACAGCTCGCAGCGGACCGACGCGGCGGAGTCCAGCAGACCCTCGCTCCGCAGCCGCCGGGCGAACATGCGCGCCGCGCGCATCGGGCCGACCGTGTGGGAGCTTGACGGGCCGATGCCGATCGAGAACAGGTCGAAGACCGAGATGGCCACGGTGGAACTCCTCAATACGGGGTGGTGCGGGGTGCCGCCCACACCTCACAGTGTGCGCGGCACCCGGGAAAGGGAACTACTCGCTCAGACCGGGATACAGCGGGTGCTTGTCCGCCAGGGCCGTGACCCGGGCCTTCAGCGCCACCGCTTCGGCCTCAGCGAACGGGGACGGCGCCGTCAGCGTCTCCGCGATCACGTTTGCGACCTCGGTGAAGTCCTCGGCGGTGAAGCCGCGGGTCGCCAGGGCGGGCGTGCCGATCCGCAGACCGGAGGTCACCATCGGCGGCCGCGGGTCGTTCGGGACCGCGTTGCGGTTGACGGTGATGCCGACCTCGTGGAGCCGGTCCTCGGCCTGCTGACCGTCCAGCTCGGACTCGCGCAGGTCGACCAGGATCAGGTGCACGTCGGTGCCGCCGGACAGGACGTTCACCCCGGCCGCGCGGGCGTCCGGCGCGGTCAGGCGCTCGGCGAGGATCTTCGCGCCCTCGACGGTGCGGGCCTGACGCTCCTTGAACTCCTCGCTCGCGGCGACCTTGAAGGAGACCGCCTTGGCCGCGATCACGTGCTCCAGGGGGCCGCCCTGGAAGCCCGGGAAGACGGACGAGTTCAGCTTCTTCGCGAATTCCTTCCTCGCGAGGATGATGCCGCCGCGGGGGCCGCCCAGCGTCTTGTGGGTGGTGGACGTGACGACATCGGCGTACTCGACGGGGTTCGGGTGCAGACCCGCCGCGACCAGACCCGCGAAGTGCGCCATGTCGACCCACAGGAAGGCCTCGACCTCGTCCGCGATCCGGCGGAACTCGGCGAAGTCCAGCTGTCGCGGGTACGCCGACCAGCCCGCGATGATCACCTTCGGGCGGTGCTCCTTGGCGAGCCGCTCGACCTCGGCCATGTCGACCAGACCGGCGCCGTCCACGTGGTAGGCCACCACGTTGAACTGCTTGCCGGAGAAGTTCAGCCGCATGCCGTGGGTCAGGTGGCCGCCGTGCGCCAGGTCCAGGCCGAGGATCGTGTCGCCGGGCTGGGCCAGCGCGAACAGGGCGGCCTGGTTGGCGGAGGCGCCCGAGTGGGGCTGGACGTTGGCGTACTCGGCGCCGAACAGCTCCTTGATCCGGTCGATCGCGATCTGCTCGGCCACGTCCACGTGCTCGCAGCCGCCGTAGTAGCGGCGGCCCGGGTAGCCCTCGGCGTACTTGTTGGTCAGGACCGAGCCCTGCGCCTCCATCACCGCGAGCGGAGCGAAGTTCTCCGAGGCGATCATCTCGAGCGTGGACTGCTGGCGGTTCAGCTCGGCGTCGACCGCGGCGGCGATCTCCGGGTCGAGCTCGTGCAGGGGCGTGTTCAGGACGGACATGCGTCTACGACTCCTCAGCCGGCGGTGAAGGCGGTGTACTCGTCGGCGGTGAGCAGGTCGTCCTGCTCGCCCGCCGCGCGTACCTTGAACAGCCATCCGCCCTCGAAGGGGGCGGAGTTGACCAGCGCCGGGTCGTCGACGACGTCCTGGTTGACCTCGACGATCTCACCGGAGACCGGCGCGTACAGCTCACTGACCGACTTGGTCGACTCCAGCTCGCCGCAGGTCTCGCCCGCGGTCACCGTGTCACCGACCTCCGGGAGCTGGACGAAGACCACGTCGCCGAGGGCGTTGGCCGCGTGCTCCGTGATGCCGACCGTCGAGACGCCGTCCTCGGCGACCGACAGCCACTCGTGCTCCTTGCTGTAGCGCAGCTGCTGGGGGTTGCTCATGGCCTGAATTCTCCTGTACGCGGGGGAGTGCTGGTGAATGGGGGACTGCTGGAAACGCGCGTGAGCAGCGGAAATGTGCTCAGGGTCACGCGCGGGGGTGCGACCTCGTGTCCAGTCTCTACTTCTGGCGCTTGTAGAACGGCAGCGGCACGACCTCGTACGGCTCGTGGCTGCCTCGGATGTCCACACCCACGCCCGCGGTCCCCGGCGCCGCGTGGGCGGCGTCGACGTACGCCATCGCGATCGGCTTGCCGAGGGTGGGGGAGGGAGCACCGGAGGTGACCTCGCCGATCACCTCGCCGCCGGCGACGACCGCGTACCCGGCACGCGGGACCCGGCGGCCCTCGGCGACCAGGCCGACGAGGACCCGCGGGGGCTGCGCGGCGGCACGCTCCGCGGCCGTCTCCAGCGCCGTACGCCCGACGAAGTCGCCGTCCTTGTCGAACTTCACCACCCGGCCGAGCCCCGCGTCGAAGGGGGTGAGGGAGGTGCTCAGCTCGTGCCCGTACAGCGGCATGCCCGCCTCCAGGCGCAGCGTGTCCCGGCAGGACAGACCGCAGGGGACCAGGCCGGCGCCCTCGCCGGCCTTCGTCAGCGCCTGCCACAGCTCGACGGCGTGCTCCGGCCGCACGAACAGCTCGAAGCCGTCCTCGCCGGTGTAGCCGGTGCGCGCGATGAGCGCCGGAACGCCGGCGACGGTGCCGGGCAGGCCCGCGTAGTACTTCAGGCCGTCGAGGTCGGCGTCGGTGACGGCCGCGAGGATGCCGGGGGACTCGGGGCCCTGCACGGCGATCAGCGCACAGGCGTCGCGGTCGTCGCGGACCTCGGCGTCGAACCCGGCGGACCGCTCCACGAGCGCGTCCAGCACGACCTGCGCGTTGGAGGCGTTGGCGACCACCATGAACTCGGACTCGGCGAGCCGGTAGACGATCAGGTCGTCCAGGATGCCGCCGTCCGCCCGGCAGATCATGGTGTAGCGGGCGCGGCCGGCCTTGACCGCCCCGATGTTGCCCACCAGGGCGAAGTCGAGGAGGGCGGCGGCCTGCGGGCCGGTGACGGTGATCTCGCCCATGTGCGAGAGGTCGAAGAGCCCGGCCCGGGTGCGGACGGCCTGGTGCTCGTCGCGCTCCGAGCCGTAGCGCAGGGGCATGTCCCAGCCGGCGAAGTCGGTCATCGTCGCGCCGAGCGCACGATGCACGGCGTCGAGGGCGGTGTGGCGCGGCTCGGCGTGCTGGACGGATCCGGGTTCGGTACTGCTCATCGGGCGTTCGTCTCCCAAGGCGACGGAATCCCCCCGTGCGAGCGAAGCGGGGCACGCGGGCATGGGGGAAGGCGAGGTCGTTCCTCCCCATCTGTCATCGGAACCTGAGAGGTTCGCCATGAAGGCCCGCGAGGGGACCGCCCATGACTTGCACCTTGGGTGGAGCCACTGGAGACAGCGGCCCGCTTTTCAGATGTGCCTCGCCCGCGCGGTAACGGGGCCTGAGAGATTCAAGGGAGGGACTTGCTCCTTCGGCGCCCCAGCGAAACTGCTGCTGAGGACTCTCCCGCGCGGATTCAAACGGCCGGTATGCAGTTGGCGCGGCCATCATTGCACGGCTCGCCCCGATCCCGGCAGGCCGCATCTGTAACCGGTCTGTGGCGGTACGCGCACGAAATCGCCGGGCGCCGCGCATTACCTTCTCTTTACGCTTGACGGGGATGAGGACATCTGACCCCAGGGGAGGACGATCACGGTGAACAGGACGACCACGGCGAGGTCCACGGTATTCGCGACCGGCTCGGGGATCGCGCTGCCCGCGCAGCCCGGCGCCCCGACCCGGGAGGCGTGCGGCCCGCAGCAGGCGCCCGTCGTCCGCGACCTGCGCGAGCGGGCCGGCCGCAGCCCGCACGGCCTGCTCTTCGGCCCCCGTGACCTGGTTGTGGTCACCGGTCTGCCCGGCAGCGGCAAGTCCACGCTCATGCGGCGGGCGGTCCGGGGCCTGCGCGTCGACTCACAGGACACCCGGGACCGCTGGGACGCCCGCGCCCCCCGCTTCCTGCCCTACGGCCTCTACCGCCCCCTCGTCCGTCTCGCCCACTACGCCGGGCTGCGCCGTGCCCTGCGCGCCGGGGAGGGCGTCGTCGTGCACGACTGCGGTACGCAGGTCTGGGTCCGTGACTGGCTGGCCCGCGAGGCCCGCCGCCGCGGCGGAACCCTCCACCTGCTGCTGCTGGACGTCGGCGCGGACACGGCGCTCGAGGGGCAGCGTGAGCGCGGCCGGGGCGTCTCCCGGTACGCGTTCCTGCGCCACCGCCATGCCGCCGCCCGGCTGGTGAGCTCTGTGGAGAAGGGCCGACTGCCCGCGGGCTGCGGCTCGGCGGTGCTGCTGGACCGCGAGGCGGCCGACGCGCTGCGCCGCATCGGGTTCACGGGCTGACCGGAAGCACGGCCGATCGGGTTCAGGGGCTGATCGGAAGCACGGCCGATCGGGTTCACGGGCTGATCGGCACAGGCTGACCGGGTTCAGGGGCTGACCGGAAGCACGGGCCGACCGGGTTCACGGGCTGATCGGCACAGGCTGACCGGGTTCAGGGGCTGACCGGAAGCACGGCCGATCGGGTTCACGGGCTGATCGGCACAGGCTGACCGGGTTCAGGTGCCGACCGGAGCACGGGCCGATCGGGTTCACGGGCCGACCGGGTTCACGGGCCGAAGGCTCGGGTGCCGCCTCCGGCACCCGCTAGCCTTTCAGCCACACCAGAGTGAGCGGTTCTCAGCAGGCGGTAGGCAGATGGATTTCCCCCCGGCGAACTTCCCGACGGACTTCTCCCCGGACTTTCCGGCGCAGGCGCACCCCCATCCGCACGGCGGATGGCCCGGCAACGAACTGGAGGAGGTGCTCTCCGCCTCCCTCGGCATGCCGGGAGCCGGCGGCCGGATCGTCGAGGTGCTCGGGCGCAGCTTCGTCTGGGTGCCGCTGCCCGGCGGCGGCGGCCCGCACAGCGGCCCCCTCGACCTGCCCACCCTCGAGCTCGAGGGCCAGGTGTACGTGCCGGTCTTCAGCTCCGAGGAGCAGTTCCGGCAGGCCGTAGGCGGGCACATGTCGTACACGATCGCGCCGGCCGTGGAGTTCGCCCGGGGGCTGCCCCCGCAGGTGGGCATCCTGGTGAACCCGGACGGGGTGGTCGGCGTCCCGCTGCCACCGCCCGCCGTGGCCGAGCTCTGCCGGGCGGGCCGCACCCCGCTGGACGGCACGGCGGCCGGCGGCCGGGTCCGCCTGTACGAGCCCGACTGGCAGGACGATCCGATGGACTTCCTGGCCGCGGCCTCGGCGGAGTTCGACGCCACGGGCGTGGTCCGCACGGCCCGCCGCTGCCTGGCCGCCATCGAGACGGCGGACCCGGTGATGTTCGTGGGCGTGGAACTGTCCCAGTGGGAGGGCGATCCGCGCGCCCTTCCCCTGGAGGCTCTGGGCAGGGCCCTGACCAGGGCGGCCGCGCCCTGGCCGGTCAACCTGGTGCTCCTGGACGTGACCCAGGACCCGGTGGGCGACTGGATGCGGGAGCGGGTCCGGCCCTTCTACTCGCGCTAGGGGGCCCGCCCAGGGGCGCGGGGCCGTGTCCGTGTGCGGCTCCGCCGCGGGGCGCGCCCGGCCACGCACGCTGCGCGGCCCGGAGATCACGGCAGGCCCCGAGCTCTCAACGGCTCGACCAGTGGAGCGCCTAAGCTGGACCCCGACGCGGGGCAACTTCTCGAAGGGGCGATAAAAAGTGAGCGCTGGCACTGCCGCGACCGGCTCGGTCGAGCACATGCTGCGCCAGGTCACGCCCGGGCGCTACGACGCCTACGAGGCGCTCCTGCGCGCGCTCGCGACCTCCTCTTCCGGCCAGGTGTGGATGCTGCTCTGGCACGGCCAGGCCGGCTCTCCGGACGCCCAGTACGGAAACATGGAGGTCGACGGTCACGGCTACGCCCCCTGTGTCACCTCCGCCCAGGAGCTCAGCGCGAGCGGCTGGAACAGGTCGTACGAGGTGGTCGACGGTCTGGACGTGGCCCGCACCCTCTACCCCGACCACTACGGCCTCTGGCTGAACCCGCACGCCCCCGGCGGCGGTGTCGGCATTCCGTGGCTGGATCTGCGGCGCATCGCCACCGGGCTGGAGCGCCAGCCCGCGGGGCCGCTGCGGCTGTCCGAGCCCGGTATCGAGATTCCGCAGTTCTACGCCCTGCTCGCGCAGAACGCCCACCGTACCCCGGCGGTCCGGGCGCTGCGCCGCGCCTGGGTGCAGCCGGCGCTGGGCGCGCCCTATCTGGCCATCGGGCTCGACGTGTACGACTCCTCCCCGCCGGCCGTGGACGCCGTACGGGCGATGATGCAGCAGTCCATCGGCGCCGTGCCGGACGGGCTGCCGGTGTCGACGGTCGCCATGACCGACGAGTACGACCCCGTCGTGATGTGGATGCGCGCCACCGCCCGGCCGTTCTACGACCGTGAGGCGCACGCCGCCGCCCCGGCCCAGGCTCCCGCCGGCGGCTACGGCTATCCGCCCACCGGACGTTACTGACACGTTTCGCCGCTTCCCCCGGTCCCACAGCGAGGTGGCGGCCGGACGTCTTCGCGCGTAGATGACGACTATTGGTACCGGTATTGTCCGATTAGGACCAATTAGTCACTGTCCGGGGGGCGTTACCCGCCGTCCGGATAACGGAACCCCACTACCCGGATCACGTTTACGCATCCATTCACTGCCAAGTCTGGCTACAGATCGCCAAACCGTTGAAGACTCCGGCGTCAGGGGACTTATCCCCTGCGTATTACGGACTGATCACGCCGCTACAGCGGCAAGTGCGGGCCGGCTACCGCCGGTTGAGAGGGGTCCCTGCCAGATGACGGCACCATTGCACGAGCCGACCGCGGAAGCGGCCCCGAGCGCGGCCGAAGAAGCGTCGGTCGCCACCAGCGGCGCCAAGGCCGTTCAGGGCCGTTCCCTGGGCCGGATCGCCTGGGAGCGCCTCAAGCGGGACAAGCTCGCCCTGACGGGCGGCGTCGTCGTGCTCCTCCTGGTCGTGGTCGCGCTGCTGGCGCCGGTCATCACGAGCCTCCTGGGGCAGGACCCGAACGAGTACCACGAGAACCTCATCGACCCGCTCTTCGGTACGCCCACGGGCTCCCTGGGCGGCATCAGCGGCGACCACCTGCTCGGTGTCGAGCCGGTCAACGGCCGCGACATCTTCGCCCGCATCCTCTACGGGGCCCGGATCTCGCTGCTGGTCGGCTTCCTGTCCGCCGTGGTCGCGGTGATCCTCGGCACGGTGCTGGGCATCCTCGCGGGCTTCTTCGGCGGCTGGGTCGACTCCCTGATCAGCCGGGTGATGGACGGTCTGCTCGCCTTCCCGCAGCTGCTGTTCATCATCGCGCTGGTCTCCGTCATGCCGAACCACATGCTGGGCCTCACCGGTTCGAGCGTGCGCGTGTTCGTGATGATCCTGGTCATCGGCTTCTTCGGCTGGCCCTACATCGGACGCGTGGTGCGCGGCCAGACGCTCTCGCTGCGTGAGCGCGAGTACGTCGAGGCCGCCCGATCGCTGGGCGCGGGGCGGCTGTACATCCTGTTCAAGGAACTGCTGCCCAACCTGGTCGCCCCGATCGTCGTGTACACGACGATGATGATCCCCACCAACATCCTCACCGAGGCGGCGCTCAGCTTCCTGGGCGTCGGCGTCAAGCCGCCCACCGCCTCGTGGGGGCAGATGCTCTCGAGCGCGATCGACTACTACGAGTCCGACCCCATGTACATGGTGGTCCCGGGTGTGGCGATCTTCATCACCGTGCTGGCGTTCAACCTCTTCGGTGACGGCATCCGGGACGCGCTCGACCCCAAGGCCTCGCGCTGATCCGCCCCGCCGGGGATCCGCGACCACAGCGAGCCGCAGAACCGCCGAGAACACGGCACCCCAACCGTCCCGTGGCCTTCACACGGGGTATCTCTCATCTATCCGGAGGATCCGAGATCGTGACTACCCAACGCACCTCAGGGCGGCGGAAGCAGGCGCTTGCCGCTACTGCCGCGGTCGCCGCGCTGCTGACCACGGCAGCGTGCGGCGGCGGTGGAGACGACGGCGACAAGGGCTCGAGCTCCGGTGCCGCCGGCTTCGACGCCGCGAACAACAAGGTCGCCCAAGCCTCCGCCGCCAAGAAGGGCGGCACGCTGAAGTTCGGTGCCGCACAGGACGCCGACTCGTGGGACACCACGCGTGGCTACTACGGCATGATGTGGAACTTCGCGCGCTACTACAGCCGCCAGCTCGTCACCAACAAGGCCGAGCCGGGTGCCGCGGGCGCCGAGATCACTCCGGACCTCGCCACCGCGGCCGCGAAGGTCACGGACGACGGCAAGACCTACACGTACACCCTGCGTGACGGCGTCACGTGGGAGGACGGCAAGGCGATCACGTCCAAGGACGTGAAGTACGGCATCGAGCGCGTGTGGGCGCAGGACGTGCTGTCCGGCGGTCCGACGTACCTGAAGGACGTGCTCGACCCCAAGGGTGCGTACAAGGGCCCCTACAAGGACACGTCCGCGGACAAGCTGGGTCTGAAGGCGATCGACACGCCCGACGACAAGACCATCGTCTTCCACCTCCCGCAGGCCAACTCGGACTTCGAGGAGATGCTGGCCCTGGTCTCGGCCTCGCCGGTCCGCCAGGACAAGGACACCAAGTCCAAGTACGGCCTGAAGCCGTTCTCCTCGGGCCCGTACAAGTTCGAGTCCTACGCCCCGGGCAAGGACCTCAAGCTGGTCCGCAACACCTCCTGGAAGCAGGCCTCGGACCCGATCCGCAAGGCCTACCCGGACCAGATCACCATCCAGTTCTTCTCGGACGCCAACCAGCTCGACCAGCGTCTGCTCAGCGGTGACCTGGACCTCGACCTGAACCAGACCGGCATGTCGCCGCAGGGCCGCACCACCGCCCTGAAGCAGCACAAGGCCAACCTGGACAACCCGGTCTCCGGCTACGTCCGTTACGCGGTCTTCCCGCAGAGCGTCGCGCCGTTCAACAACGTCGAGTGCCGCAAGGCCGTGATCCTGGGCGCCGACCACGTGTCGCTCCAGACCGCCCGCGGTGGTCCGGTCGCCGGTGGTGACATCGGCACCAACATGCTGCCGCCGTCCGTCCCGGGTGCCGAGGGCCAGAAGTACGACCCGTACGAGATCTCCGGTGCCAACAAGAGCGGCAACGAGGCCAAGGCCAAGGAGGCCCTGAAGGCCTGCGGTCAGCCGAACGGCTTCAAGACCACCATCGCGGTGCGTAACAACAAGCCGGTCGAGGTGGCCACCGCCCAGTCCCTCCAGGCGTCGCTGAAGAAGATCGGCATCAACGCCGAGATCGACCAGTACGACGGCTCGCAGACCGCCGGCATCATCGGTAGCCCCTCGAACGTGAAGAAGAAGGGCTACGGCATCATCATCATGGGCTGGGGTCCGGACTTCCCGTCCGTCCAGGGCTTCGGTCTCCCGCTGTGGAGCAGCAAGTACATCGCGCAGAGCGGTAACAACAACTACGCGCTCATCAACGACAAGACGATCGACGGCCTGTTCTCGTCGTACGTCACCACGCTGGACGACGCCGGCAAGACCAAGATCGCCACGGAGATCAACCACAAGGTGATGGAGGGCGCGTACTACCTGCCCTTCGTCTTCGAGCGGTTCATCAACTGGCGCTCGGACAACCTGGCGAACGTCTACACCACCGACGGTTACAGCGGTCAGTACGACTTCGTCAACCTCGGTCTGAAGAACCCGAAGAAGTAGTCCCGGCACACCCGCCGAACGGCACGAAAGGCAGGTGAAGGCCGGCGCGGCGGATCCGCGGGTCACTGGACACAATCCGGTGGCCCGCGGTCCGCGGCGGGCCGAGAGCTGTGCTCGCTTACCTCATCAGGCGGCTGTTCGCCGCCGTAGTGATGCTCGTGGTCATCGTCATGGTGGTCTTCGGCATCTTCTTCCTCATCCCCAAGTGGGCTGGCGTAGACATCGCCTTGAGCTTCGTGGGCAAGCAGGCCGACCCTGCCGCCGTCGAGGGTGTGCGCGAGAAGCTGGGCCTGGGCGACCCGATCTACGCCCAGGTCTGGGAGTTCTTCAAGGGCATCTTCGCCGGCCGTACCTACACGGGCGGCGGCGATTCCATCCACTGCGCCGCGCCTTGCTTCGGCTACTCCTTCCGCAGTGAGCAGGCCGTCTGGCCGGTGCTGACCGACCGCTTCCCGGTGACCCTGGCGCTCGCGCTCGGTGCCGCCGTGCTGTGGCTCATCTTCGGTGTCTCGGCCGGTGTGCTCTCCGCCCTCAAGCGGGGCAGCATGTGGGACCGCGGCGCGATGGTGATCGCGCTGTCGGGTGTCTCCCTGCCCATCTACTTCACCGGCATGGTCGCCCTGTCGATCTTCGTGTACGGACTCGACCTGTTCGACGGGCAGTTCGTACCCCTGGACGAGAGTTTCAGCGGCTGGTTCGGCGGCATGATCCTGCCCTGGGTCACCCTCGCGTTCCTCTACGCGGCGATGTACGCCCGCATCACCCGGGCCACCATGCTGGAGATCCTCGGCGAGGACTACATCCGCACCGCCCGCGCCAAGGGCCTCAAGGAGCAGACCGTCATCGGCAAGCACGCCATGCGCTCCACGATGACTCCGCTGCTGACCATGCTCGGCATGGACCTGGGCGCCCTCATCGGCGGTGCGATCCTGACCGAGACGGCGTTCAACCTGCCCGGTCTCGGCCAGGCGGTCCTCAACGCCATCAAGAACCAGGACCTGCCCATCATCCTGGGCGTCACCCTGATCACTTCTCTGGCGGTGCTCGTCGCCAACCTCGTGGTGGACATTATGTACGCCGTGATCGACCCCCGAGTGAGGCTCGCATGACCGAACTCAGCAAGAGCGGAGCGGCCGTGGGCGAGCCCACCCCCGCCTCGCCCGCGCCGACCGCCTTCCTCGAGGTGCGTGACCTCAAGGTGCACTTCCCGACCGACGACGGTCTGGTCAAGTCCGTCGACGGGCTCAGCTTCCAGCTGGAGAAGGGCAAGACCCTCGGCATCGTGGGCGAGTCCGGCTCCGGCAAGTCGGTGACCTCGCTCGGCATCATGGGTCTGCACACCGCCGGCCAGTACGGCAAGCGCAAGGCGCAGATCTCCGGCGAGATCTGGCTGGACGGCACCGAGCTGCTGTCCGCCGACCCGGACCACGTGCGCAAGCTGCGCGGCCGCGAGATGGCGATGATCTTCCAGGATCCGCTGTCGGCGCTGCACCCGTACTACACGATCGGTCAGCAGATCGTGGAGGGGTACCGGATCCACCACGACGTCACCAAGAAGGCCGCCAAGCGCCGTGCGGTCGAGATGCTCGACCGGGTGGGCATCCCGCAGCCGGACAAGCGGGTCGACAGCTACCCGCACGAGTTCTCCGGCGGTATGCGTCAGCGCGCGATGATCGCGATGTCGCTGGTCAACAACCCCGAGCTGCTGATCGCGGACGAGCCGACGACCGCCCTGGACGTGACCGTCCAGGCGCAGATCCTCGACCTGATCCGCGACCTCCAGAAGGAGTTCGGCTCCGCGGTCATCGTCATCACCCACGACCTGGGCGTCGTCGCCGAACTGGCCGACGACATCCTGGTGATGTACGGCGGCCGCTGTGTCGAGCGGGGCCCGGCGGACAAGGTGTTCTACGAGCCCCGGCACCCCTACACCTGGGGTCTGCTCGGCTCGATGCCGCGCCTGGACCGTGAGCAGCAGGAGCGCCTGATCCCGGTCAAGGGCTCCCCGCCCTCGCTGATCAACATCCCGTCCGGCTGCGCCTTCAACCCGCGCTGCCCGTACGCGGACCTCCCGAAGGACAACGTCACCCGCACCGTACGGCCCGAGCTGGCCGAGGTCGGCAGCCGCCACTGGGCCGCCTGCCACCTGGGCACGGAGCAGCGGGAGCGTATCTGGACCGAAGAGATTGCGCCGAAGCTGTGAGTGACGACGAGAAAGCGGTGAAGATCCCCGCGCAGGCCGACGGGCCGACGGAGGGCGCCACCCTCACCAAGGACGCCGCCCCCGGCGAGGTCCTGCTGAAGGTGACCGGGCTCCAGAAGCACTTCCCGATCAAGAAGGGCCTGCTCCAGCGGCAGGTCGGGGCGGTGCACGCGGTCGACGGCATCGACTTCGAGGTCCGCTCCGGCGAGACGCTCGGTGTCGTGGGCGAGTCCGGCTGCGGCAAGTCCACGATGGGCCGGCTGATCACCCGGCTGCTCGAACCGACCGCCGGCAAGGTCGAGTTCCAGGGCAAGGACATCACGCACCTCGGGGTGAGCGGCATGCGTCCGCTGCGCCGCGATGTGCAGATGATCTTCCAGGACCCGTACTCGTCGCTGAACCCGCGTCACACCATCGGCACGATCGTCGGTGCTCCCTTCAAGCTCCAGGGCGTCGAGCCCGAGGGCGGCGTCAAGAAGGAAGTGCAGCGGCTGCTGTCGGTCGTGGGTCTCAACCCCGAGCACTACAACCGCTACCCGCACGAGTTCTCAGGCGGTCAGCGGCAGCGCATCGGCATCGCCCGCGCGCTCGCGCTGAACCCGAAGCTGGTCGTCGCGGACGAGCCGGTCTCGGCCCTCGACGTGTCGATCCAGGCCCAGGTCGTCAACCTGCTCGACGACCTGCAGCAGGAGCTCGGGCTCACGTATGTGATCATCGCGCACGACCTCTCGGTCGTCCGGCACGTCTCGGACCGTATCGCGGTGATGTACCTCGGCAAGATCGTGGAGCTGGCCGACCGCGACCTGCTCTACAAGTCGCCGATGCACCCGTACACCAAGGCGCTGATGTCGGCGGTGCCGATTCCGGACCCGCGCCGCAAGAACGCCAAGAGCGAGCGGATCCTGCTCAAGGGCGACGTGCCCTCGCCGATCTCGCCGCCGAGCGGCTGCCGCTTCCACACCCGGTGCTGGAAGGCGACGCAGATCTGCACGACCAAGGAGCCGGCGCTCGTCGAGCTGCGGCCGGGCCAGCAGGTCGCCTGCCACCACCCGGAGAACTTCGCGGACCAGGCTCCGCAGGACACCGTCCTGCTGACCGTCGCGAAGGAGGCGGCGGAGCTGGTGGCCGACGAGGTGCTCGCGGAGTCGGCGGAGACGTCGGCGGCGGTGGCGGCGGAAGTGGCGGCCGAGGCCGCCGCGGGTGCCGGGGCTGCCGTGGCCGTGGAGCCGACCGTGGCGGCTGAGCCCGCCGTGGCTGTGGAGCCGACCGTGGCGGCTGAGCCTGCCGTGGCTGTGGAGCCGACCGTGGCGGCTGAGCCCGCCGGGGACGCGGATGCGGATGCGGACCCGGCCGGTGAGGCCGCTCCGGAGGCCTCCGGAGATGACACTCCCGCCAAGGAGAAGTAAGTAACACGGAGCCCCCGCCTTGCAATGTAAGGCGGGGGCTTTGTGCTGGGCGAGAATGTAGGGGTGCTCCAGCAAATCTTCAGCCCCTCCGTCCAGCACACGCTCGACCTGGTCGGCATCTTCGTCTTCGCCATCTCGGGCGCGCTGCTGGCCGTCCGCAAGAACTTCGACGTGTTCGGCATCGCCATGCTCGCCGAGGTCACCGCGCTGGGCGGCGGGGTCTTCCGGGACCTGGTCATCGGGGCCGTGCCCCCGGCCGCCTTCACGGATCTGGGGTACTTCCTCACCCCGCTGCTGGCCGCCCTGCTGGTCGTCTTCCTGCACCCGCAGGTGGAGCGCATCCAGCAGGGCGTGAACGCCTTCGACGCGGCCGGCCTCGGCCTGTTCTGCGTCACGGGGACGACGAAGGCCTACGACTACGGCCTCGGCCTCACCGCGTCGGCCGCGCTGGGTGTCGCCACCGCCGTCGGCGGCGGTGTGCTGCGCGACGTGCTGGCCAACGAGGTGCCCTCGCTGCTGCGCTGGGACCGCGACCTCTACGCGGTCCCAGCGATGGTCGGCGCCACCATGGTGGTGCTCTGCATCCGCTACGACGTGCTCACGCCGCTGGCCAGCGGCGTGAGCACGGTCACGGCTTTCGTGCTGCGGCTGCTCGCGATGCGGTTCCACTGGCGAGCGCCGCGCGCTTGGAACCGGCGTTCGACGGTGCGCGAGGAGTAGCCGCCTTGCCCGCACCCGTGCCCGTGACCCGCTGCTGGCCCAGCTGTGTGGTCAGCCAGCGGAAGGCCGGCACGACCTGAGGCCGCCACAGCGCCATGGTGTGGCCGCCCGCGCTGCCCGGAATGTAGACGACGTGCACGGTCGTCGGCGCCTTCGCCTCCTGCCGCAGGGCCAGGGCCGCCTCGTAGCCGTCCTTGGGCTGGCCGGACAGGTAGAGGGCCACGGGGGGCGCCACGGCGGCCTTGCGCAGCAGCAGGTAGGGGTTGTTGGCCCGGCGCAGTGCGGGGCTCTGCGCGGCGAGGGAGTTGGGCTCGATGATCGGGTCGCTGTATCCGGACAGGCTGACCGCCGCCCGGTACCGGTCGGGGTGGGCGACGGCGAGCTTGGTCGCGCAGTGCGCCCCCGCCGAGTACCCGGCGACCGCCCAGCCCTTGGGCGCGGACTGGACCCGGAAGTTGTCCTTGATCATCTTCGGTACGTCGATGCTCAGCCAGCTGTCCGCGTTGACGGTGCCCGGGACGTTGGCGCAGCCGGTGTCCACGCCCGGGAGCAGCGTGGTGCGCGGTGCGACCAGGATGAACGGGGCGACCTTGCCCTCGCGCATCAGCGGCGCCAGTTGTTCGTGCACCCGCAGCGTCCCGTACCAGGACTTCGCGGAGCCGGGATAGCCCGGCAGCAGCTCCACCACGGGGAAGGCGCGGTGCGCGTAGGCGGGCTCGCCGTACTGCGGGGGCAGCCAGACGTAGACCTCGGCGTTGACACCCGAGACCTGGCCCTTGAGCTGGGTGACGCGTACCCCGCCGGCCGCGTGCATCGCCGGCCCCTCGGCCTGGGTGAACGTCTGCCGGACCTTGGGCAGCCGGTCCAGTGCGATACCGCCGGTGCCGTCGGGACCCAGGTCGGCGGCCTGGTTCACATGGGTGCCGGTACCCAGCAGGTCCTCCCAGGTGTCGTACAGGCCGTTGGCGTTGTTGACCAGGACGAATACCAGGGCCACGGCCGTGCCCTGGGCGAACAGCAGCATCACCATCCGGGCCGCGGCGCGCAGGACGCGCGGCCCGCGCAGCCGCGACCACATCAGCAGCGGCAGCGCGACGGCGAGGACGGACAGCGCGATCAGGGTGTAGAGGAACGGAGTCCCGGTGAGGCTCATGTCTTTGCAGAGGGAAAACAGGGCGTCGAGGTTACGGACGAGTTCGGACACTTACCAAGAAATTGCCGACGGCTCACCCGTTCCGGCCATGGGCGGCCCCGGTGCGTTCATCTGGCTGTAGCATGACCGCAGCATCCAAAGCTACCGCTTAGTAATCACCTGTTGTACCGTTCAGGCATGCCAGAAGCAGCTACCGCGGCAGCCGAGCGGGCCTCCGCCGCCCTCGTCACGGCCTCGACCGGCGACAGTGATCTCGACAGCGAGTTCGACCGCGACACCGCGCTCACCCGACGCGCGCCCGGTGTCTACGACATCGACCTCTCGGCCGGCTGGACGATCATCAGTGCCGTCAACGGCGGCTATCTCCTCGCCGTCCTCGGCCGCGCTCTCGCGGACGCCCTCCCGCACCGCGACCCGTTCACGATCTCGGCGCACTACCTCACGGCGTCGCAGCCCGGCCCCGCGGTCGTGCGCACGGACATCGTCCGCACCGGCCGCACCCTGTCGACCGGCCAGGCCTCGCTCTTCCAGTACGACGAGAACGGCGCCGAGATCGAGCGCATCCGGGTGCTCGCCTCCTACGGCGATCTGGACACCCTGCCGGACGACGTCCGTACGACGGCGAAGCCGCCCGCGATCCCGCCGATGGACCAGTGCTTCGGCCCCGAGGACGGACCGGCGCCCGTCGACGGCAGCTCCGCGATCGCCGACCGGCTGATGCTCAAGCTCGACCCGTCGACCCTCGGCTGGGCACTCGGACAGCCCTCCGGCAAGGGCGAGATGCGGGCCTGGTTCGGCCTCAAGGACGGCCGCGACCCCGACCCGCTCTCCCTCCTCCTCGCGGTGGACGCCCTGCCGCCCACCGCCTTCGAGATCGGCCTGCGCGGCTGGGTCCCCACGGTCGAGCTGACGGTGCACGTCCGCTGCCGTCCGGCTCCGGGCCCGCTGCGCGTCTCCATCACCACCCGCAACCTCGCGGGCGGTTTCCTGGAGGAGGACGCCGAGGTCTGGGACAGCGTGGACCGACTGGTCGCGCAGTCACGGCAGTTGGCGCGGGTCAGGCTCGGCTGAGCGGTTCCCGACCAGGCCGGGTCCCCGCTTCTGTCACGGAGCCGTACCAGCGCACCCCCTCGGCCCCCGAGATGAACTCCCAGGTCAGAGCGGTTTCTTGAGGTGTGCTTTACCTGATTGACAGGCGAGGGACAGAGGGGCCAAAAGGAAGCCCTAAGCGCCGTTGGTTGAGTTCCGGTCTCAGGTTCTCCTCATCTTCCACGGAGCTGTTTCTCATGAAGCGTGCGCTGATGCCCGTCCGTCTCGTGCCCGCGGTGGCGCTGCTGGCGCTCTCGCCCCTCGCCCTGGTGGCCTGCGGCTCGGGCGACTCCTCCTCGACCGGCGGCACCTCCGCTCAGCAGTCCTGCTCGCCGCCGTCCGGCAACGCCTCGGGCATGCCTGGCGGCGCCCCCTCCGGGGCCCCGTCGGGTGCGCCGACCGGTGCGGCCTCGGGACAGCCGACCGGCACGCCGACCGGTGTCCCGTCGGGCATGCCGAGCGGCGGGCCCGGCGGTGGCGGGCAGGGCGGCCCCGGCGGCGGCCAGGGCGGCGGCTGCGGCGGTGCGGGCGGAGGCCAGGGGCAGCAGGCCCAGCAGGGCTGACGGCGGTTCACCCACAGGGGCGGCGCACTCGGGAACGGGTGCGCCGCCCCTGCGTGTGCGGGCGCGGGTGTGCGGGCCGGCCTGCGGCTGTCAGTCCAGCCAGTGGTGGCGGCCGATGCTGATGAGCCGCAGCCGGCGGGCCGCGAGCCGGCCGACCCGCTCCCGGTCGTCCGGCGAGGCCTCCAGCGCCTCCAGGAACAGCGAGGCCGTGATGAGCATCTGGTCGACGTAGAGGTGCGACAGCATCAGCAGGTCGTCGCCGCTCCAGCCGTCGGCCGCCGCGTCCTTGGCCAGTTCGGTCCTCACCTCCTCGGCGAACCGGGCCAGTTGATCCCGGATCGCCTCGCGCACCGGCTGAACTCCGCCATGTCGCTCGCGGGCGATGAAACGGACGTGAGCGGGGTACGCGTTGACGTGACCGTCGATCAACTCCACAGCGCGCACGATGCGTTCCTCGCTCGTGTCGGCCGTGGTCACGGTGGTGCGGATCATCGGGTGCAGGCTGCCCAGCGCCTCCTCGACCAGGGCCACGCCCAGGTCCGCGGTGGAGCGGAAGTGCCGGTAGAAGGCGGTCGGGGCGACCCCGACGGCGCGGGTGACCTCGCGCAGGCCCAGGCTGCTCAGGCTCTGCTCCTCCAGCAGGACCAACGCCGCGTCCATGAGCGCCTGCCGGGTCTTCTGCTTCTGGGCCTGCCTGATGCCGAAGGTGTGACTCATATCATCCAGTTAACAACTGTTCTCTGGAATTGAAAAGCCGGGGAACACGCTAGACTCGAGAGTCAGTGAACAAGTGTAACCACAACTGTTCACCCAAATTTTACGGAGGGGGATCCGATCCCATGCTGTTCCTCGTTGCGGCACTGCTGCTGTTCGGCCTCGTCATGGGCACCGTGGCCCACGCGCCGTTCACCTTCACCCTGGTCGCCGCCGCCGTGATCGCCGCCTGGCTCGGAGTCTTCGCGCTCCGCGAGCGCCACGGCCGCCGCCGGCACACCTCGACCCACTGACCGTCGCACGTTCATCCACAGGAGCTGACCAGTCATGCACCTCACCGCACCGGCCTCCCGCCGCACCGGCGTCCGGGACACCGACGGCATGGCCGTCGCGTCCTTCGTCCTCGGCCTTCTCGGCCTGCTCGTCCTCAACGTCTTCCTCGGCCCGATCGCGATCGTCCTGGCGGCGGTCGCCCTCCTGCGCGGCACTGCCCGCCGCGGGCGCGCCTACCTGGGCCTGGCGCTGGGCATCGCCGACCTCGTGGTCCTGGCGGCGTTCATGCAGGCGGACTCGACGATTTCCTGGAGCTTCTGACCGCAGGGGTCCACCTGGCAGCGAGGCGCGCCGTCCCGCCCCCGTAGAATCGGGGTCACCATGGCATACCTCGACCACGCCGCGACCACGCCGATGCTCCCCGAGGCGGTCGAGGCACTCACCGCGCACCTGGGCATCACCGGCAACGCCTCCTCCCTCCACGCGGCCGGCCGGAAGGCCCGCCGTACGGTCGAGGAAGCCCGGGAGACCCTCGCGGACGCGCTCGGCGCCCGCCCCAGCGAGGTCGTCCTCACCTCCGGCGGCACCGAGGCCGACAACCTCGCGGTGAAGGGCCTGTACTGGTCGCGCCGCGCCGCGGACCCGGCCCGCACCCGGGTCCTGGCCAGCCCGGTCGAGCACCACGCGGTCCTCGACGCCGTGCACTGGCTGGGAGAGCACGAGGGCGCCACGGTCGAGTACCTGCCGGTCGACCCGTACGGGCGGGTCCATCCCGAAGCGCTCCGCGAAGCCATCGCCCGCGATCCCCACGACGTGGCCCTGGCCACCGTCATGTGGGCGAACAACGAGATCGGCACCATCCTGCCGGTCCGCGAACTGGCGGACGTGGCAGCGGAGTTCGGCGTCCCGCTGCATGCCGACGCCGTCCAGGCCTTCGGCCAGATCCCGGTCGACTTCGGTGCTTCCGGTCTCGCCGCGATGACGGTTTCCGGCCACAAGGTCGGCGGCCCCTACGGCATCGGAGCCCTCCTCCTCGGCCGCGAGCACACCCCCGTGCCCGTGCTGCACGGCGGCGGTCAGGAGCGCCACGTCCGCTCCGGCACGCTCGACGTTCCCGCCATCGCCTCCTTCGCGGTCGCCGGACGCCTCGCCGCCGAGCAGCGCGAGTGGTTCGCCCGCGAGGTCGGCGCCCTGCGCGACGCGTTGATCGACGCGGTCCGTAAGGCGGTCCCGGACGCGATCCTCGGCGGGGACCCGGTGAACCGGCTCCCCGCCAACGCCCACTTCACGTTCCCGGGCTGCGAGGGCGACTCGCTGCTGCTGCTGCTCGACGCGCAGGGCATCGAGTGCTCCACCGGCTCCGCCTGCACCGCGGGCGTCGCCCAGCCCAGCCACGTCCTGCTGGCCACCGGCACCGATCCCGACCTCGCCCGCGGCACCCTGCGCTTCTCCCTCGGCCATACCTCCACCGAGGCCGACGTCGAGGCGGTCGCCAAGGCCATCGGCCCGGCGGTGGAACGGGCGCGCGCCGCCGGCCTGACCTGACGCCGGCCTGACGTGACGCCGGCCTGACCTGACGCCGGCCTGACCTGACGCCGGCCTGACCTGACGCCGACCTGACGTGGCGTCGGGTTGACTTGACTGCGGGCTCACGTGGCGTCGGATGACGTGAATTCGGGGACCGCTGCCGCCGGCACTTCCACTGCCGGCGGCAGCCTGCTCAGAGGGCTGGAGTGAGCGCCGCCCGCCGGGTCCGGGCTAGCCGGTCGTGACCATGAGGGAGGCCATCATTCCCTCGTCCTCGTGCTGGAGCAGATGGCAGTGGAGCATGTACATGTACGTGTCGTCGGTGAAGTCGGTGAACTTCATCGCGATCTTGATGGAGCCGCCGCCGACCACCTCGAAGGTGTCGCGCCAGCCCAGGTCGACGCCGGTCGGTGTCTCGCCGTTGATCTCGATCACCTGGTAGGGCACGTCGTGCAGATGGAACGAGTGCTCGAGCTGGGTGCTGTTCTTGATCGTCCAGACCTCCTCGGCGTTCAGCGTGGTGCTGATCATCGCCATCCCGGCCATGGTGGTGCCCGTCGAGCCGTTGATCGTCATGGTCCCGCCGGTGCCCTGGCCGAGGGTGATCGTCCGCGCGGTGAAGGCGCTCGTGTCGTACCGGGTGATGGTGTTGAGCGCGGTCGGCAGGTCGGCCGGTGTGTCGGTGGCGTCCGGGGTCACGGTCAGGAAGTCGTACGTGCCGCTTCCGCCGCGGATCCAGCCGGTGGTCACGACGGCCTGGAGCGTGACCGCGTCCTCGAGGTCGAGTACGAACTCGGCGCGGGAGCCCGCGACCAGCCGGATCGTGGTGACCTCGGTGGGCTCGGTGAGGTAGCCCTGGTCGGTGGCGATCTGGGTGAGCGTCCCGCCGTCGCCGCGCTGGACGGTCATGATGTCGGCGGGGGAGGCGTTCAGGACCCGGAAGCGGGTGCGCTTCTTGGTGGCGGTGAAGCCGAGGGTGGTCGAGTCGACGTTGGTGCCGTTGACCAGCACCGGGAAGGTGACGCCGGAGGTGCGGTAACCGGTGGCCTCGTACTTGATGTCGCCGGCGGTGTCGACCGCCAGACACTGCAGGATGATCGGGATGTCGTCGACGCCGTACTCGCTCGGCAGCGCGGCCGAGACGTCCGAGTCGTCCTCCACGATGATCATGCCGGCCAGGCCGTGGACGACCTGCTGGGCCGTGGTGCCCAGGGCGTGCGGGTGGTACCAGAGGGTCTTGGCCTCGTCGAGGACCTCGAAGGTGGGCGACCAGGTCACGCTGTCCGCGAAGGCGTTCTGCGGGCCGCCGTCCATCTTGGGCGGGATGTGGGCGCCGTGGAAGTGGACCGTGGTCTCCGCGCCCAGGGTGTTGGTGAAGTTCATCAGGACCGTGTCGCCCTTGGTCCACTTCATGGTCGGGCCGAGGTAAGCCCCGTTGTATCCGGCCGTGGTGCTGGTGACGCCGCTGATCACCTGGCTCGTGCCGGTCTTCGCGGTCAGGGTGTAGGTGGTGGTGCCCCCGGAGGCGGTGCCCTCCAGCAGGTCGGGGATGGTGAGTGTGCCGGTGGCGTCGGCGGCGGACGCCTTGCTGTTGTTGCCGCCCGCCAGCAGGGAGAAGGTCGCCCCGGCCGCTCCGACGGCGGCCAGCCCGGCCGCCCCGGCCATCCCGCCGAGGAACTTCCGCCGGTGCAGACCCTTGCCGCCGGTGCTCTTCGGCTCCTTCGCGTGCTCGTCCTTGCCGTTCCGGCCGACTCGGGCGTGTGCGCCCCTGTCCTGACGGTCTGCGCCGGGGCCGGGTTCCGTGGTGTGTGTCATGGCGGTGGAGCCTTGACCTAAGAGCTATGTAAAGACTGAGGCGAACTTAGGGACGCGCCCGGGAGGCTGTGCAGGCGCCGTGGGTGGCCGGGGCCGTCAACTCCGTTGAAGAAAAGCCAAGTTGAACGGCCCGCAGGTCAAGGTTCGGGCGCGGGACACATCGGACGGACGGCTCTCTTGAATTGTTCACGATATCGCGCATGTGTGACGTGCATCACACTCGCCGCTCGCCTGCCCGGCCGGTGGGCGGATCATCACGCGTTGATCGTTTTCGTCGGGCGTCGGGCGTCGGGCGTCATGGCCACGGGGCACGGCCATCGGTCAGGCGGAAGTGGCGAGCGCCTTCCGCACGAGCGGCAGATATCGGTTCCAGTCCCAGTGCCCGCCCGGGTCGGTGTGGTCCGTACCCGGCACCTCCACGTGCCCGATGATGTGCTCGCGGTCGACGGGTATGTCGTACCGCCGGCAGATCGCGGCGGTCAGCCGGGCGGAGGTGGCGTACATCGCGTCGGTGAAGTCCTTGGGCCGGTCCACGAAGCCCTCGTGCTCGATGCCGACACTGCGCTCGTTGTACGCGCGGTTGCCCGCGTGGTACGCCACGTCCAGCTCCCGGACCATCTGCGTGACGTGCCCGTCCTTGCCGACGATGTAGTGCGCGGCCGCACGGTGGCCCGGGTCCTCGAACGCCTTCACCGCGCTGCCGAGGTCGCCCTGCGTGACATGGATGACGACCATGTCGATCCCGTAGTCGTCCGGCCGGTCCGCCCAGCGGAAGTTCGCCTCCGACGCCGCCACCCACCGCGCGCCCCGGAAGTCCACCGCCCCCTCCACCCGCTGCCTGCGCACGCCCGGCAGTCGCCAGTACAGCCGCGCCAGCTGGTCACGCGCCAGCACCCCGGTGCCGACGGCGGCCGCCGCCCCGCCGATCAGCAGGGCGCGCCGCCCGATCCGCCGGTCGGAGTCGCTCTTCTTCTCCCCCATGTCCGTGCCCTTCCTCGCCCCTCGTGATCGTCAACGGATACTCGCGGGCTCCGGTTCCCGGAGACCCGTACCCTGGAACGGTTATGACTGAGACCTCGCAGCGCTCCCGCCCCCTTCGCGTACTCGCCGCCATGTCCGGAGGCGTCGACTCCGCCGTCGCCGCCGCCCGCGCCGCCGAAGCCGGCCACGACGTGACCGGTGTCCACCTCGCACTCTCCGCGAACCCGCAGTCGTTCCGCACCGGGGCGCGAGGCTGTTGCACCATCGAGGACTCCCGCGACGCCCGCCGCGCCGCCGACGTCATCGGCATCCCGTTCTACGTCTGGGACCTGGCCGACCGCTTCCGCGAGGACGTCGTCGACGACTTCGTCGCCGAGTACGAGGCCGGCCGCACCCCCAACCCCTGCCTGCGCTGCAACGAGAAGATCAAGTTCGCCGCGCTGCTCGACAAGGCACTCGCCCTGGGCTTCGACGCGGTGTGCACCGGCCACTACGCGAAGGTCCTGGTCCGCGAGGACGGCACGCGCGAGCTGCACCGCGCCTCCGACATGGCCAAGGACCAGTCGTACGTCCTCGGTGTCCTGGACGACCGGCAGCTGGCACACGCCCTGTTCCCGCTGGGGGACACGCTCACCACGAAGGACGAGATCCGCGCGGAGGCCGAGCGCCGGGGCCTGGCGGTCGCCAAGAAGCCCGACTCCCACGACATCTGCTTCATCGCCGACGGCGACACCCAGGGCTTCCTCGCGAAGCGGCTGGGCAAGGCGGAGGGCGACATAGTCGACGAGTCGGGCGTCACGATCGGCACCCACGAGGGCGCGTACGGCTTCACCATCGGCCAGCGCAAGGGGCTGCGCATCGGCACCCCGGCCGCCGACGGCAAGCCGCGCTACGTCCTCGACATCTCCCCGGTGAACAACACGGTGACGGTCGGCCCGGCCGCCTCCCTCGACGTCGGCGCCCTGACCGCGATCAAGCCCCGCTGGTGCGGCGCCGCCCCGACCGGCCCCGGCACCTACACGGCCCAGCTGCGCGCCCACGGCGGCGAGACCGAGGTGACCGCCGAACTGGTCGACGGCCACCTGGAGGTCACCTTCGCGGAGCCCGTCCGGGGCGTCGCCCCCGGCCAGGCGATCGTGCTGTACGACGACACGCGCGTGGTGGGCTCGGCGACGATCGCGAGCACCGTACGGGTCACGGCCGGGGTGGCCTGACCCGTCGGTCCCGTCGGTCCCGTCAGTCCCGTCGCCCGAAGAACTCCGCCAGCACCGGCGCGAGGACGGTCGGGTCCACCATGTGGGTCTGGCCCGCGAGCGTGCGGTACGTGCCGTCCGGGACCGCGTCCGCGACGGCGCGTGCGGCCTCGCGCAGCCACGGCGGACTCGCCTCGCCGGCCACCGCCAGCACCGGGACGGCGACCGAGGCCAGCCGCTCCCGGGGGACGAGGCCGCCACCCATCACGCTGTCGTCGTGGGCGAGGGTCGGCGCGATGGCCTCCATGCCCGCCCACATCGGTGACTGACGGGCTCCCCGGATCATGTCCTCGGCCAGGCCGGTCAGCCGCAGGAACAGCTCGACGGCGTCGCCGCGCCGTCCCTGCGCGAGCGCCTCGGTGAGGTTCGCGGTGTACTCGGCGCGTCCCCGCGCGTCGTCCTCGTCAACGGCGAACGGCGTCTCGTACACGGCCACCCGCCGCACGGGCAGTCCACTGGCCGCCGCCTCGAGCACCAGCGCGCCGCCCGACGAGATGCCGTACAACGCGGCCTCGCCGCCCGCCGCGTCGATGAGGGCCGCCAGGTCCTCGACCTCGCGTTGCACCGCGTACGGCGCCGTGTCACCGCTCTCGCCACGGCCCCGGCGGTCGTACCGGAACACCGTGCAGCGGTCCGCGAGCAGCCCGGCCAGGGGCGCCATGGTGCCGCCCGTGGACATCGCCCCGCTCACCAGGATGACCGCGGGGCCCTGGCCGGCGCGTGCGTACGCGAGTTCGGTGCCGTCGCGGGAAACAGTCTTCTTGTCCATGCTCATGCAGACTGCCGCACGGCACGGCGGTCATCGGCCTACGACACCTCGGCTTCCGCGACTTCCGCTTCGTAGAAGCAGAGATGGTCCTTGATCTCGGCGACGTCCGGCTTCGGGTCGGGGTAGGCCCAGACGAGGTCCGCCGCGTCGGGCAGCGACCAGTAGGACGCCGTTCCCTTGAAGGGGCAGTACGTATGGGTGTCGGAGGGGGTCAGAAGGTCGAGCCGTACGTCCTCGGCGGGGATGTAGTACCGCACCGGACAGCCGGTCTCGCGCAGGGCGAGCGCCCGGCCGGTCTCGGCCAGCACATGGTCCCCGTGGACGACCCTGAGGCGCCGGTCGTCCCGCTCGATCGTGATCGTGTGTCCGTTGGCCATACCGGAACAGCACGCGCGGGCCCCCGGTTCTTCCCGCGTACCGTGGCTCCATGCGTATCTGCGTCTTCCTCTCCGCCGCCGACCTCGACGACCGCTACACCCGGCCCGCGCGCGAGTTCGCCGAACTCCTCGGCAAGGGCGGCCACACCCTCGTGTGGGGCGGTTCCGACGTCGGCCTGATGAAGGTGGTCGCGGACGGCGTACAGGAGGCGGGCGGCCGGCTGTGCGGGGTGTCGGTGGACTTCCTCGCCGCCACCGCGCGGGTCGGGGCGGACGAGATGGTCGTCGCGCGGGACCTGGCCGAGAGGAAGCGCCTGCTCCTGGAGAAGTCCGACGCCGTTGTGATCATGGTCGGCGGGACCGGGACGCTGGACGAGGCGACCGAGATCCTCGAGCTGAAGAAGCACGGGCACACCGACAAGCCGGTCGTGCTGCTCAACACCGCGGGTTTCTACGACGGCCTCAAGGAGCAGTTCCGGCGCATGGAGGACGAGGGCTTCCTGCCCGTGCCCCTCACCGACCTGGTGTTCTTCGCCGAGGAGCCGGTGGGGGCGCTGGCCTACCTGGAAGCCGTGACATCAGCGGCTACCGCCGTGGGGCAGGGCATCGAGTGACGTGACGGTGATGCGAGCATGGCGGGCATGGCTACTCATGTGATCACCGGAGCCGGTTCCGGCATCGGCGCGGCCGTCGCCCGCCGCCTGCACGCGCGCGGGGACGAACTCGTGCTGCACGCGCGCGACGCGGGCCGCGCGAAGGAACTGGCGGCGGCGTTTCCCGGCGCCCGGACCCTGGTCGGCGACCTGGCCGAGCCCGCCAAGCTGAGCTGGGCCTTCTCCCACCAGACGCTCCCCGACCGGGTGGACTCCCTCCTGCACATCGCCGGCGTGGTCGACCTGGGCCCGGTCGGCGACCTGACCCCGAAGTCCTGGCGCCACCAGCTCGACGTCAACCTGATCGCCCCGGCCGAGCTGACCCGCCACTTCCTGCCCCAGCTCCGCGCCACCCGGGGGCAGGTGCTCTTCGTGAACTCCGGGGCGGGTCTACGGGCGAGCGCCGACTGGTCCGCGTACGCCGCCTCCAAGCACGGCCTGAAGGCGCTGGCGGACGCCCTGCGGGGCGAGGAGCACGGCAACGGAGTCCGCGTCACCTCCGTCTATCCCGGCCGGACCGCCAGCCCGATGCAGGCCAAGGTCCACCAGCAGGAGGGCAAGGAGTACGACCCGGGGGAGTGGATCGACCCCGAGTCGGTCGCGACGACGATCCTGATGGCACTGGACCTGCCCCGGGACGCGGAGGTCAACGATCTGACGGTCCGGCCGGGGCGGTGAGGCGCACCCGGGCTCCGGTGGGGTGCACCGAGGCGCGGTGAGGTCCCCTCGGGGGCGGGACGCGCTCTTGCGCCTACGTAGGCTTCACGTGTGAACGCACACTTCAGTTTCGCCCCCGCCACCGGCATCGGCTCCCTGCCCGGCGGTGACGCCCGCGAGGCCGCCAGGGCCGCCACCGGGTCCTTCGAGAACTTCCCGTTTCTCGCCGAGCTGCCGGCCCGGGGCCCCGGCGCCGACATGATCGGCCGCACCGCCGGGATGCTCGTCGAGCTGTACGCGCGCGTGGAGCCCAGCGGCTGGCGGCTCGGCGACCGCCCGGGACGGGACACCAAGCGGGCCAGGTCCTGGCTGGGGGAGGACCTCGACGCGCTGGAGGAGTTCACCCAGGGCTACGAGGGCCAGGTGAAGGTGCAGGCCGTCGGGCCCTGGACCCTCGCCGCCGCGCTGGAGCTGAGGAACGGCCAGTCGGTGCTCTCCGACCACGGAGCCCGCCGCGACCTCGCCGGCTCCCTCACCGAGGGCCTGCGCCTCCACCTCGACGAGGTGCGGCGCCGCCTGCCCGGCGCGCAACTCGTCCTCCAGCTCGACGAACCCTCCCTGACCGCCGTGCTGCGCGGCCAGGTGCGGACCGCCAGCGGCTACCAGACCCACCGCGCCGTCGACCGGCAGGTCGTGGAGTCCACGCTCCGGGATGTCGTGGGGGTCCACGGTGACAGCCCCGTGGTGGTCCACTCCTGCGCACCGGACGTCCCGTTCGCCCTGCTGCGCCGGGCAGGCGTGGCGGCGGTCTCCTTCGACTTCTCGCTGCTCACCGAGCGTGACGACGACGCGATCGGTGAGGCGGTGGAAGGCGGTACCCGGCTGTTCGCCGGTGTCGTGCCGGGAGTGGACGGCCCATTGTCGGACCCTGCCGGTAGCGTCATGGGTGTCAGGACGCTGTGGAGCAGGCTGGGGCTGCAACCGGGGCTTCTCGCGGAGGCGGTCACGCTCACCCCGTCGTGCGGCCTCGCGGGGGCTTCCCCCGGGTACGCGCGCCAGGCCCTCGCCCACTGCGTCCGGGCGGCGAGATCCCTCGCGGACAACCCAGAGTAACGGGAGGACCACACGGTGGCCGGCGACAGGCAAGCGGAGACGACGGTGCCCAGCGAGGCACGGGAGAAGCACGCGCAGCTGGCTGAGCAGATCGAGGAGCACCGCTTCCGGTACTACGTGAAGGACGCTCCCGTCGTCAGCGACGCCGAGTTCGACAGGCTCCTGCGCGCCGTGGAGGCACTGGAGGAGGAGTATCCCGAACTGCGTACGCCCGACTCGCCGACCCAGAAGGTCGCGGGCGCGTACGCCACGGAGTTCACGGCCGTCCAGCACCGCGAGCGCATGCTCTCCCTCGACAACGCCTTCGACGACCTGGAGCTCGCCGCCTGGGCCGAGCGCGTCCACAAGGACGTGGGCAGCTCCGCGTACCACTTCCTGTGCGAGCTCAAGGTCGACGGCCTCGCCGTCAACCTCACCTACGAGAACGGCCGCCTCACGCGCGCGGCGACCCGTGGCGACGGCCGCACCGGCGAGGACATCACGCCCAACGTGCGCACCATCGCGGAGATCCCCGACCGCCTCACGGGTGACGGAGTCCCGTCGCTGGTGGAGATCCGCGGCGAGGTCTACTTCCCGATGGAGAAGTTCGAGGAGCTCAACGCCCGTCTGGTCGAGGCGGGCGACAAGCCCTTCGCCAACCCGCGCAACGCGGCGGCCGGTTCACTGCGCCAGAAGGACCCGCGCGTCACCGCCTCCCGCCCGCTGCACATGGTCGTGCACGGCATCGGCGCCCTGGAGGGGTACGAGGGCCTCGGCCGGCTGTCCGAGGCCTACGACCTCCTCAAGACCTGGGGCCTGCCCACCTCCCCGCACAACAAGGTGGTCGACGACCTCGACGGTGTACGGGCGTTCATCGCGTACTACGGCGAGAACCGGCACTCGGTGGCGCACGAGATCGACGGAGTGGTCGTCAAGCTCGACGAGATCCGGCTCCAGGGGCGGCTCGGCTCCACCGCCCGGGCCCCCCGGTGGGCGATCGCCTACAAGTACGCGCCGGAGGAGGTCAACACCAAGCTCGTCAACATCCGTGTGGGTGTGGGCCGTACCGGCCGCGTGACGCCGTACGCCCAGGTCGAGCCGGTCACGGTGGCGGGCTCCGAGGTCGAGTTCGCCACCCTGCACAACCAGGAGGTCGTCAAGGCCAAGGGCGTCCTGATCGGCGACACCGTGGTGCTGCGCAAGGCCGGTGACGTGATCCCGGAGATCCTCGGCCCGGTCGTCGACCTGCGTGACGGCAGCGAGCGCGCGTTCGTGATGCCCTCCGAGTGCCCGGCGTGCGGTACGGCGCTGCGGCCGATGAAGGAGGGCGACATCGACCTGCGCTGCCCCAACGCCCGTTCCTGCCCGGCCCAGTTGCGTGAGCGCCTGTTCTACCTGGCCGGCCGCAGGGCGCTGGACATCGAGCACTTCGGCTATGTCGCCGCGGCCGCCCTCACCAATCCGCTGGAGCCGGCCGACCCGCCGCTGCGGGACGAGGGCGACCTGTTCGACCTCACCATCGACCGGCTGCTGCCCATCAAGGCGTATGTCCTCGACCAGGACAGCGGTCTGCCCAAGCGGGACCCGAAGACGGGCGAGGAGAAGATCGCCACGGTCTTCGCCAACCAGCAGGGCGAGCCGAAGAAGAACGCGCTCGCCATGCTGGAGAACATCGCGGCCGCCAGGGAACGCCCGCTGGCGCGCATCCTCACCGGCCTGTCGATCCGTCATGTCGGACCGGTCGCGGCGGAGGCGCTGGCCCGCGAGTTCCGTTCGATCGAGCGGATCGAGCAGGCGTCGCAGGAGGAGCTGGCGGCGACCGACGGGGTCGGTGCCATCATCGCGGCCTCGCTCAAGGAGTGGTTCGCCGAGGAGTGGCACCAGGAGATCCTGCGCAAGTGGAGGGCCGCCGGTGTGCGCATGGAGGAGGAGGGCTCCGGGGAGGACGAGGGGCCGCGTCCCCTCGAAGGGCTGACGGTCGTCGTCACCGGCACCCTCGAACACTTCACCCGCGACGGCGCCAAGGACGCCCTGCAGAGCCGTGGGGCGAAGGTGACCGGTTCGGTTTCGAAGAAGACGTCTTTCGTCGTTGTGGGTGACAGTCCTGGATCGAAATTCGACAAGGCGATGCAGCTCAAGGTGCCGGTTCTGAACGAGGACGGCTTTACCGTGCTGCTGGAACAGGGCCCCGAGGCGGCGGCCGAAGTGGCCCTGCCGACCGAGGAGTAGCGAAGAGTGGCGGTTGAAGGCCACCCGATCGGCGCATACCAGATGCATACGGGTGGCCGGGGCGCATTCGGGCAACCGTCGACGACCGCTGCCCGTGGAAGCCTTCTGCGGCCTACTGTTGAGACGTGCGCCTGCCGTGCCCAGCTGCGGTCGGGGCATCCCCGTGCTCCTGGTGAGCAGGGGAAAGGGTTTTCCAACGCGGCGCCGCCCGGGGTTGTCGGGCAACGGGCCGCGTGGCGTGGGCACCGCCGGCTGTGAGAGGGACGGGAATGGAACCGACCGAGAGCGCCGCCCCGGACGCACGGCTGCGCCGACGCCGGGTCGCCGGCGTCTGGTGGGGAAGCTGGTGGACGGAGCGCTCGGAGCGACAGCCGGGCGCGGAGGCCTACCAGCCGCACAACGCGCCCCACGGTGCGCCCCCCGCCGCGCCCCACAGCGCGCCGCGTTCCGCCCTGGCCACCCGCGTCTCCTCCGGGCCGCATCCGGGGCTGCCCGACACCGAAGCCGACCGGCACCCGACCTGGCCCGCCCTGCCCGCCTCGGTCGTCTCCGCGGCCGCCTTCGCCCTCGGCGCCGGCTTCTACCGCGCCTTCACCGGCCACCACGCGCTCTTCCCGTCCGGCACGGCCGGCTGGGCCCTGGCCGTCCTGGCCGGCGTCATCGTCGGTCACCTGGTCCTGCTCGGCCGCGCCCGCTGGTGGGGCGGCACCGGCTCCGGCGCCGCCCTCACCCTCGCCGTCCTGCTGCTGTACGGCTGGGTGCCGGCCGGTCTGGTCAGCCTCACCGTCGTCGTCCTGGTCGGCATAGCCCGCCGCCACCGCTGGCGGCAGGGCGTCCTGCACGGCGCGGTGGACATCCTCGGCATCGGGGCCGGCGCCCTGCTGCTGGCCGCCTGCGGACGGATACCGTCCGTGGAGCGTCCCTGGACCCCGGACAGCTGGACGGTCTACACCGGTCCCCAGGTGGTCCTGGTGGCCGTCGCCTATCTCGCCGTCACCCGCGTCCTGCTCTGGTACCTGCACGCCCCTCGCGCCGGGGGACTGCCGACCGTCGCCCGTACGGCCCTGGTCAGACAGGGCCTGGTCGCGGTCGCCCTGCTGGGCATCGCCCCACTGGTCTGTGTGGTGGCCGTGGCCAAGCCGATCCTGCTGCCTCTCTTCGCCATCCCGCTCATAGCCCTCGACTCCACCCTGTGGATGGCCCGCGCCCGCGCCGAGGAGCAACTGCGCGACCCGCTGACCGGGCTGCCCAACCGTCAGTGGCTCCTGGAGCGCATCTGGACCGCCCTGGACGACGCCGAGCGCATCGGCGCCCGCGCCGCCCTGATGGTGATCGACCTCGACCGGTTCCGTTCGGTCAACGACACCCTCGGTCATCTCGCCGGTGACCGGCTGCTGCTCCAGATAGCCGAGCGGCTGCGGCTCGCCCTGCCGCGCGGGGCGGAGGTCGCGCGGCTCGGCGGGGACGAGTTCGCCGTCTTACTGCCCGTCGCCGACTCCACCACGTCGGCCTCACGGGTCGCCCGCGGACTGGTCGCCTACCTCAGCTCGCCGCTCGACCTCGACGGGCTCACCCTCGTCCTGGAGGCCAGCGCCGGCGTCGCCGTCTTCCCCGACCACGCCCTCGACGCGGAGGGCATGCTGCGCCGGGCGGACGTGGCGATGTACCAGGCCAAGCGGGACCGTACGGGCGTGGAGGTGTACGAGTCCAAGCGCGACTCCAACACCCCGGACCGGCTCGGACTGCTGGGCGACCTGCGTCGGGCGCTCGACGCGCACGAGGTGCAGCTGCACTACCAGCCGAAGGTCCGCTTCGACGGGCAGGTGGCCGGGCTGGAGGCGCTGGTCCGCTGGGTGCACCCGGAGCGCGGGAGGGTACCGCCGGACGAGTTCATAGCGATCGCCGAGTCGTCCGGGCTGATGCCCCACCTGACGGACTACGTGCTGGAGACGGCGCTCGCCCAGGTCGCGCGATGGCGGGCCCAGGGCCTGTACGTGCCGGTCGCGGTCAACGTCTCCCCCCGCGACGTCCACACCCCGGGCTTCGCCGGCTCCGTCGCGGCCCGGCTGGCCCGGCACGGAGTGCCCGCGGGAGCGCTCCAACTGGAGATAACGGAACACGTCCTCCTGGAGGACCCGCAGCGCGCCGCCGACACCCTCAACGGTCTGACCGGGCACGGCGTGAAGATGTCGCTGGACGACTTCGGAACGGGCTACTCCTCCCTGGTGCACCTGCGCCGGCTGCCGGTGAGCGAGCTGAAGATCGACCGCTCCTTCGTGGCCCGGCTGGCCGTCGACACCGAGGACGCGGAGATCGTGCGCTGCACGGTCGACCTCGCGCATTCCCTGGGCCTCCTGGTCGTCGCCGAGGGCGTCGAGGACGACGAGACCTGGGAACGCCTGCGCGACCTGGGCTGCGACGCCGTCCAGGGCTGGCTGGTGGCCGCGGCGATGCCCCCGGAGGAGACGACCGCCTGGCTACGGGCCCGCGGCTCACGCGGCTGGCAACGCCCCGCGGCGGCCCTCCCGGCGGCGGCGTCCGACGAGTAGCCCGCCCGCCGGTTGCAGCGCGTTTCACGGACATGCCGCCCCGCCCCATAGGATTAGGGCCTGTCGTCACATTCCCGCCTGCCCCGCGACGCCTGGCACGCACGCTCGCCGCGTTGCCGAATCGTCCACGTGGCTCCGCCACGAGGACGCTCCGGCGCCTTGCGATCGCACGCACCGGACGCCGCGGAGCCCGCCCTTCGGGCGGACGACGGGAAAGCGACGACAGGACCTAGGCCCCAACCACACATTCACTCCACCCCAGAGGAACGCTGCATGCCTGGCATCACGCGCGAGGAGGTCGCCCACCTCGCCCGGCTGGCGCGTCTGGAGCTGAAGCCCGAGGAGCTCGAACACTTCGCGGGACAGCTGGACGACATCATCGGCGCGGTCGCCCGCGTCAGCGAGGTCGCCGACCAAGACGTACCGCCGACCTCGCACCCGCTCCCGCTGACGAACGTCATGCGGGCGGACGAGGTCCGTCCGTCGCTCACCCCCGAGCAGGCGCTCTCCGGCGCCCCGGCCCAGGAGCAGCAGCGTTTCAAGGTGCCGCAGATCCTGGGGGAGGACTAACCGCCATGACGGACAACGTCAACATCATCAAGCTCACGGCCGCCGAGACCGCCACGAAGATCGCCTCCGGCGAGCTCACGGCCGTCCAGGTCACCGAGGCGCACCTGGCGCGCATCGAGGCCGTCGACGAGAAGGTCCACGCCTTCCTGCACGTCGACCGCGAGGGTGCCCTCGCGCAGGCGCGCGCCGTCGACGAGAAGCGGGAGCGGGGCGAGAAGCTCGGCCCGCTGGCCGGCGTCCCGCTCGCGCTCAAGGACATCTTCACCACCGAGGGCATCCCGACGACCGTCGGTTCGAAGATCCTCGAGGGCTGGATCCCGCCGTACGACGCGACGCTCACCAAGCGGCTGAAGGCCGCCGACGTCGTCATCCTCGGCAAGACCAACATGGACGAGTTCGCCATGGGGTCGTCCACCGAGAACAGCGCCTACGGGCCGACCGGCAACCCCTGGGACCTCACCAAGATCCCCGGCGGTTCCGGCGGCGGTTCCTCCGCCGCGCTCGCCTCCTTCCAGGCGCCCCTCGCCATCGGCACCGACACCGGCGGCTCCATCCGCCAGCCGGCCTCCGTCACCGGCACGGTAGGCGTGAAGCCGACGTACGGCGCGGTCTCGCGGTACGGCATGGTCGCCTTCTCGTCCTCCCTCGACCAGGGCGGCCCCTGCGCCCGTACGGTCCTGGACGCCGCGCTGCTGCACGAGGTCATCGCCGGGCACGACCCGCTGGACTCGACGTCCATCGACGCGCCCGTCCCGCCGGTCGTCGAGGCGGCCCGCAACGGCAGCGTCGAGGGCATGCGCGTCGGCGTCGTGAAGCAGTTCCGCGGCGAGGGCTACCAGGCCGGCGTCATCCAGCGGTTCGACGAGTCCGTCGCCCTGCTGAAGGAACTGGGCGCCGAGATCGTCGAGCTGGACTGCCCGTCCTTCGACCTCGCGCTGTCGGCGTACTACCTGATCGCGCCGTCCGAGTGCTCGTCCAATCTCGCCCGATTCGACGGTCTGCGCTACGGCCTGCGTACCGGCGACGACGGCAGCCACTCGGCCGAGGAGGTCACCTCCCTCACCCGTGAGGCGGGCTTCGGCCCCGAGGTCAAGCGCCGCATCATGCTCGGCACCTACGCGCTGAGCTCCGGCTACTACGACGCCTACTACGGCTCGGCCCAGAAGGTCCGCACGCTCATCACGCGGGACTTCGAGAAGGCCTTCGAGCAGGTCGACGTGATCGTGTCGCCCACGACGCCGACCACCGCCTTCGCGATCGGCGAGCGCGCCGACGACCCGATGGCGATGTACCTGGCCGACCTGTGCACCATCCCGACCAACCTCGCGGGCAACGCGGCCATGTCGCTGCCCTGCGGTCTCGCCCCGGAGGACAACCTCCCGGTCGGCCTGCAGATCATCGCCCCGGCGCTGAAGGACGACCGGCTGTACAAGGTCGGCGCCGCCGTAGAGGCCGCCTTCGTGGAAAGGTGGGGGCACCCGCTTCTCGAGGAGGCTCCGTCGCTGTGAGCGCACTGAACAAGGCCAAGGGCTTCAAGAAGTCCAAGTCCGGTACGTACCTGTCCATCGCCGGAACCGCGTTCGGCGCGTTCGGCGTCGCCAAGCGGCTCAAGAAGGCCCGCGTCGAGAAGGACACCCTGGTCCTGATCGACGCCACCGTGTCCGCCGTCGCCATCGTCACCGGCCTCGCCATCCTCTACCGCGAGCTGAAGCGGCTGGGCGACGACGACGTCCTGCTGGGCTGAGAGGGAAGTTTCACCGTGACCACCACGACCGACCTGGTGTCGTACGAGGACGCGCTGGCGTCGTACGACCCCGTCATGGGCCTCGAGGTCCATGTCGAACTCGGCACCAGGACGAAGATGTTCTGCGGCTGTTCGACCGAGCTGGGCGCCGAGCCCAACTCGCAGACCTGCCCCACCTGCCTCGGCATGCCCGGCGCGCTTCCGGTCGTCAACGCGATCGGCATCGAGTCGGCGATCAAGATCGGTCTCGCGCTGAACTGCGAGATCGCCGAGTGGTGCCGCTTCGCCCGGAAGAACTACTTCTATCCGGACATGCCGAAGAACTTCCAGACCTCCCAGTACGACGAGCCGATCGCCTTCAACGGCTACCTCGACGTACAGCTGGAGGACGGCGAGACCTTCCGCGTGCAGATCGAGCGCGCCCACATGGAGGAGGACACCGGCAAGTCGACGCACGTCGGCGGCGCCACCGGCCGTATCCACGGCGCGTCCCACTCCCTGCTGGACTACAACCGCGCCGGCATCCCGCTCATCGAGATCGTCACCAAGCCGATCGAGGGAGCCGGCGAGCGCGCCCCGGAGGTCGCGCGGGCGTACGTCCGTGAGCTGCGCGAACTCATCAAGGCGCTCGGCGTCTCCGAGGCCCGGATGGAGATGGGCCAGATGCGCTGCGACGTGAACCTGTCGCTGCGCCCGCACGGCCGCGAGAAGTTCGGCACCCGTTCCGAGACGAAGAACGTGAACTCGCTGCGGTCCGTGGAGCGCGCGGCCCGTTTCGAGATCCAGCGGCACGCCGCCGTGCTGAACGGCGGCGGCACGATCATCCAGGAGACCCGCCACTTCCACGAGGACACCGGGTCGACGACCTCGGGCCGCGTGAAGGAGGAGGCCGAGGACTACCGGTACTTCCCGGAGCCCGACCTGGTGCCGATCGCCCCGTCCCGCGAGTGGGTCGAGGAAATCCGGGGCGGTCTGCCGGAGCTGCCGCTGGCCCGCCGCAACCGGCTGCTCGCCGAGTGGGGCATCTCCGCCGCCGACATGCAGTCGATCACCAACGCCGGTGCGCTGGACCTGATCGTCGCCTCCATCGACGCCGGCGCCGACGCGGCCTCCGCCCGCAAGTGGTGGATGGGCGAACTGGCCCGCAGCGCCAACGAGTCGGGCACCCCGCTCGACGAGCTGGCCATCACGCCGGAGCAGGTCGCCCGGGTCACCGAGCTGGTGAACAAGGGCGATCTGAACGACAAGCTGGCCCGTCAGGTCATCGAGGGCGTCCTCGCGGGCGAGGGCACCCCGGACGAGGTCGTCGAGAAGCGCGGTCTGAAGGTCGTCTCCGACGAGGGCGCGCTCACCACCGCCGTCGAGGAGGCCATCGCCGGCAACCCGGGCATCGCCGACAAGATCCGCGGCGGCAAGGTGGCCGCGGCCGGTGCCCTGGTGGGCGCCGTGATGAAGGCCACGCGCGGACAGGCCGACGCGGCCCGCGTCAAGGAGCTGATCCTGGAGAAGCTGGGCGTCAGCGAGGGCTGAGCTCGAGGTTCTCCCGGCCCAGGGGGGAATGCGTCGCACCGGCGCATTCCCCCCTGGGCGTCTCTCTTCTCAGCCCGACGCGCTACGCTCGCCCGCCATGAGGGCACGAACCGACTCCGACCCGCAGGACGACATACACGACGGCCCGCGCGCCGGAACAACGCGAACGACCGGAACGCTCTGGACGCCCGGAGCGACCGGAACGCCCCGGACGACCGGAACGACCGTGGCCGCGGACGCGGCCGAACCGGTCGACACGGACGCCGACATCGAGGACGCGGACGCCGGCCCCGAGGACAGGGACGCCGACACGGCCGACACGGACGCCGACACGGCCGACAAGGACGCCGACACCGAGGACGCGGACGCCGGCCCCGACGAGGAGCATGGGACCGAGGACGCCCGGCGGGCCCGTTGGACGGCGACCGGCACCGGAGCGCTGCTCACCCTCGCCGGACTCGCGGCGTCCCTCATGCGCCTCACCGGCTCGGCCCCCGCCCTCGTCCCGGCGGCCTACGCCCTCGGCGCCGCGGTCTGCGCCCTCGCCGCCCTTCTCGGCTCCCGCGGCCGTACCCGTCGCGCGCTGTGGCTGCTGATCGCCGGGGTGATGGTGATGGCGATCGGCGACCAGGCGGACTGACACGGGCCAGAGGAGGCCTGACACAGCGGCCGTTACTGTCCTGTGATCTACCTCCCACTCCTGTGAAAAGCCCCACGAACGCGGCAAACGATCAAATTCGCCTGGAAGAGTGACCTCGCATCGCTCATACGTTCTTTGCGGGCTGTTCAGTTCAGGCACGACTGTTCCCGGTCAAAGATCCACAATTCGTCCTCCGGGAGCACGTCAAGTGGCAGCCCTCGCACGCTGGTGTGTTCACAACCGCCTCATGGCGGTCCTGATCTGGCTCCTCGCTCTCGGCGGCACCGCCACCGCCGCGCTCACCGTCGGCTCCGCGTACTCCAACGACTACGAGGTCCCCGGCACCGAGTCCGGCCGCGCCGCCCGGCTGCTCATGGAGGGGTTCCCGGACCTCGGCGGGGACAGCGACACCGTCGTCTGGCACACCACCTCGGGCTCCGTCCGCGCCGCCGACGTCGAACAGACCATGAACGGCGCGCTGGACAGGATCGCCGAGCTGCCGGGCGTGGCCTCCGTGGCCGGCCCCTACGACGGCCGGGGTCGGTCGCGGATCAGCAGGGACGGGCACACCGCGTACGCCACCGTGACCTTCGAGAACCGTGCCGAGGACGTCGGCAGGGGCGAGGCGCAGGCCGTCGTCGACGCGGCGGGAGCCGTCCGGACCGACGGGCTCCAGGTCGAGTTGGGCGGCACCGCGATCGGGCTCAACGAGTCCTCCGGCGGGCATCTCGCCGAGGTCGTCGGCGTGGTCGTCGCGGCGGTCGTGCTGTTCCTCGCGTTCGGCTCGCTCGCCGCCTCGGCCCTGCCCGTCGCCACCGCCCTGGTCGGCGTCGGCACCGCGTACGCCGGCATCGTGCTGCTCGGGCACGCCATGACCGTCGCCGACTTCGCGCCCATGCTCGGCCTGCTCATCGGGCTCGGCGTCGGGATCGACTACGCGCTGTTCATCGTCACCCGGCACCGGCGCGGACTGAAACGGGGGCTCACGGTCACCGAGGCCGCCACCAACGCCGTCGCCACCACCGGACGCGCGGTCGTCTTCGCCGGCGCCACGGTGTGCATGGCCCTGCTCGGCATGCTGATCCTGCGGCTCGGCTTCCTCAACGGCGTGGCGATCGCCGCCTCCCTGACCGTGGTCCTCACCGTCGCCGCGTCCGTGACCCTGCTGCCCGGCCTGCTGTCCTTCATCGGCATGCGCGCCCTCAGCCGCCGCGAACGCCGGCGGCTCGCCGAACACGGCCCCCAGCCGGAACTGCCGACCGGGTTCGCCGCGCGCTGGTCGGCGTTCGTGGAGCGCCACCCCAAGCTGCTCGGCGCGCTCGCCCTCGTCGTCATCGCCGTTCTCGCCCTGCCCGCCTTCTCCCTCCGCCTGGGCAGCTCCGACCAGGGCAACGGCCCGAAGCCGGCCACCACCCGCCAGGCCTACGACCTCCTCGCCGAGGGATTCGGGGCCGGCGTCAACGGTCCGCTGACCCTGGTGACGCGCGTAGAGGGCGGCGAGGACCGGCTCGCCCTCGACAACCTCGACGCCACCCTGCGCATCACCGAAGGCGTGGCCTCGGTGACCCCGGTGACCTTCGGCTCCGGTGGCCGCACCGCCTACCTCACCGTCGTACCGGAGTCCGCCCCGCAGTCGCAGCGGACCAGTGAACTCGTCGACCGGCTGCGCACCGAGGTGCTGCCCCGCGCCGAGGCCGGTACCTCCCTCGATGTGCACGTCGGCGGAGTGACGGCCGGCTACGACGACTTCGCGGACGTCATCGTCGGCAAGCTCCCGCTGTTCGTCGGCGTCGTCATCGGCCTGGGCTGTCTGCTGCTCCTGCTCGCGTTCAGGTCCGTCGGCATACCGCTCAAGGCCGCCGTGATGAACGTGGCCGCCGTCGCCGCCGCCTTCGGGATCGTCGTGGCCGTGTTCCAGTGGGGCTGGGGCAGCGAGCCGCTGGGGCTCGGCCGCGCGGGGCCCATCGAACCCTTCCTCCCCGTGATCATGGTGTCGGTGCTGTTCGGCCTCTCCATGGACTACCAGGTCTTCCTGGTCAGCCGCATGTACGAGGAGTGGCTGGAGACCGGCGACAACCGGCGCGCCGTCCGGGTGGGGCTCGCCGAGACCAGCCGGGTGATCAACTCCGCCGCGGTCATCATGATCTCGGTCTTCCTCGCCTTCGTCCTCAGCGGCGACCGGGTGATCGCCATGTTCGGCATCGCCCTCGCCGCCGCCGTCGCCCTGGACGCCTTCGTCCTGCGCACACTGCTCGTGCCCGCCCTCATGCACCTGCTCGGCAGCGCCAACTGGTGGCTGCCCCGCCGGCTCGACCGGCACCTGCCGCGGATCAGCATCGAGCCGCCCGAGTGCCGTGCCGCCCATGAGAGGCTCACCCGGGTAGTGGAGGCACTGGAGAAGGAGCGGCGGCCGGATGTACGCGATATCGCTGGGTGACGACGGAGCCGAGCTGCGCCCACTGGAGCCCTGGCACGCCGAGGAGTTCCTGGCGCATCTGGAGCGGGGCAGGGAGTTCATCAACCAGTACGTCCCCTTCGGCTCGAAGGCCACCGACGTGACCACCGCGCGGGAGGCGCTGCAGAGATACGCCGACATGCGCGCCGCCGACACCGGTTCACTGCACGGCCTGTGGGTCGACGGCAGGCTCGTGGGCGGCGTGCTCTTCCTGAACTTCGACGCCGAGGACGCGAACTGCGAGGTCGGCTGCTGGCTCGAACCCGCCGGCACCGGGCGCGGTCTGGTCACCCGGGCCATGCGGGTGCTGATCGACTTCGCCGTGGAGCAGCGCGGGATCCAGCGGGTCGAGTGGATCGCCTCCGCGGGGAACACCCCCAGTCTGAACGTCGCCCGGCGGCTGGGGATGACCTGCGACGGCGTGCGTCGGCAGTCGTACCCCTATCGTGGGGTGCGGCACGACCTCGAGGTGTGGTCCGTGCTGGCCCAGGAGTGGCGCGACGCACGCGCGCGCGGCGCTCACAACGATCATTAAGGGACCTCTCAGAGAGCGTCCGTACGGTGCGAGGTATGGGAACCAAGACTGTGGACGAGGCCGGCGCGGAATCCGGTACCGAGCCGAAGCGCGACGAGGAGAAGGTGGACGTCACGAAGACCGGGGCGCCGGACGAAGCGACCGGGACGCAGGCGGATTCCGTCGACGACTCCGTCGACGACGACACCGAGGACGGTGACGAGGTCCTCGCCGAGGAGGGCGTCGGCCGGACGGAAGGTTCCACCGGTGTCGGCCAGGGCGCCGGCGCCGTGGTCTCCGTCGCGCTCGGCGTGGTGTCGCTGACCGGCGGCTGGATCGGTACCGTCGCGGCGGCCCGCGAGACGTTGGTCGGCCAGCTCCAGACCTCGTCGAGCGCCGGCGTCGCCACCCAGATCAAGGAGGTCTACGGCGACGCCTGGCAGACCACCGCGCTGTGGGCCGGCCTGTTCGCGCTGGCCGCGCTGGTCATCGGAGTGGTCGTCCTGGCCCGGCCCGCCTTCGGCGCTCCCGGCAGGCCGCAGGCCCCGTGGATCAAGTCCGTCTCCTGGGCCGGCGTCGCGATCGGCGTCATCGGCCTGCTCCTGGCCGTGCTCAAGTACACCGACGCTCTGCTCGGACTGCCGTCCGCGAGCTGAGTACCCGCAGGTCAACGAGGGGTCTTAGGCGACCGTGAGCCACTTACGGCCGTCCCTAAGGCCCCTCAGGCATGTCTAAGGCCCCCACGGCCCCCGAAGATGCGGAACTCTCCCGATGTGGCGGACCCCCCTGGGAGACGAAGGTTGTGGCATCGCAACGAGCGAAGCCGGAACAACCGATCTCCCAGGGGACACACCATGTACGAGTACGAGCTCCAGCAGGCCCGTTCCGCCGAACTGCGCCGCCGGGCCGATGGCGAGCGACAGGCCCGCGAGGCCGTCCGCGGCCGCCGTGCCGCCCGTCGCGAGGCCGCCGAACGCGCCACCGCCGAACGGTCGGAAGGCGGCGCCGGCAGCGAGTCGCATACCCGCCTCCTCCGCCGGTTCCGGTTCGCCCGGCCGGCGTGAGCGCGGGGGCGGGGGAGGGCGGCCGCACGGGGGTCGGCCGCCCTCCCGCAAGGACCGGGGAGATATCCGCTGTGCCGTCGGCGCACCCGCGTGCGATGCTCGCCTCCGTGGAGACCAGGTCCGTCAGCCCCGTGTTCGTCGGACGCGCCGACGAGTCGGGCACCCTGAACGAGGCGCTCTCCCGTGCCGCCGCGGGAGAGCCACAGGCGCTGCTCATCGGCGGCGAGGCCGGGGTCGGCAAGACCAGGCTCGTCGAGGAGTTCGCCGCGGCCGCCGGCCGCCGGGGCGCCGTCGTCGCACTCGGCGGCTGTGTCGAGATCGGCGCCGACGGACTGCCCTTCGCCCCGTTCTCCACCGCCCTGCGCGCCCTGCGCCGAGCCCTGCCGGACGAAGTGGCCGCCGCCGCGGCCGGCCAGGAGGAGGAACTCGCCCGGCTGCTGCCCGAACTGCGGGAGACCGCCCCCGGACGACGCCACGACGAGGAGGGCATGGCCCGCCTCTTCGAACTCACCGCCCGGCTCCTGGAGCGGGTCGCCGCGGAGCGCACGGTCGTGGTCGTCCTGGAGGACCTGCACTGGGCCGACGCCTCCACCCGCCACCTCCTGTCGTACCTGCTGCGCACCCTGCGCACCGGCCGGCTCGTCGTCCTCGCCACCTACCGCGCCGACGACATCCACCGCCGTCACCCGCTGCGCCCGCTGCTCGCCGAACTCGACCGGCTGCGCACCGTCCGGCGCCTGGAACTGGCCCGCTTCACCCGCGACGAGGTCTGCCGCCAGATCGCCGGCATCCTCGCCGCCGAACCCGACGCCGCCCAGGTCGACGACATCTTCGAACGCTCCGACGGCAACGCCTTCTTCGTCGAGGAACTCGCCGTGGCGGCCCACGAGGGCTGCTGCACCGGCCTCACCGACACCCTGCGCGACCTGCTGCTCGTCCGCGTCGAGGCGCTGCCCGAGAGCACCCAGAAGGTCGCCCGGATCGTCGCCGAGGGCGGCTCCACCGTCGAGTACCGGCTGCTCGACGCCGTCGCCCGGCTCGCCGAGGACGACCTCATCGAGGCCCTGCGCGCCGCCGTCGGCGCCAACATCCTGCTCGCCACCCCCGACGGCGACGGCTACCGCTTCCGCCACTCCCTGGTCCGCGAGGCCGTGAGCGACGACCTGCTGCCCGGCGAACGCTCCCGCCTCAACCGCCGCTACGCCGAGGCCCTCCAGGCCGACCCGAGCCTGGTCCCCGCCGACGAACGGGTCATGCGGCTGGCCAGTTACTGGTACCACGCCCACGACCCGGCGAAGGCCCTCCCCGCCGTACTGGACGCCTCCGTCGAAGCCCGCTCCCGGCACGCCTACAGCGAACAACTGCGGCTCCTGGAAAGGGCGATGGAGCTGTGGGAGGCCGTGCCCGAGGACGTCAGGGCGGCACTGCGCCCCGTCGACTACACGGAGGCCTACCCTCCTCCACTGCCTGAACGGCGTGGGGGGACCCCCAGCGGCTGCGATCCGGCCACCGCTCCGCTGCGCTACCTCGACCTGATGGCCGAGGCCGCCGTCGCCGGCCGCTACTGCGGGGAACGCGAACGCGCACTGAAGATCACCAAACGGGCGCTGCGCCTGCTGCAGGACGAGGACGATCCTCCCCCTGGCTCTCAACTGCGTTCGAGCCGGGGGGACCCCCAGCGCGCCGCCTGGTTCTGGATGCAGCGCTCCCGGCTGACGCACTCCCTGGGCCGGGGCAGCGGCCGAGAGGAACTGGCCACCGCGCAGGAACTGCTGCGCGGTCTGCCGCCCAACGAGGTGCACGCCGAGGTGCTCACCCACATCGCCTGCTGGTCCCTGGTCCATGTGCCGGGCCCCGACGCCTACGGGGCCGCCGAGCGGGCCGTGGAGTACGCCCGCATGGTCGGCGCCCGAGAGACCGAACTCGACGCCCGCCAGGTCCTAGGCGTCCTCATGGTCGACGCCGGCCACATCGAGGCCGGACTCGCGGAACTGCGCGAGGTCAGAGAACGGGCGCTCGCCGAGGGCACCCCCTCCGTCGCGCTGAACGCCTACGTCAACCTCCCCTCCGAACTGGAGGCGGTCGGCCGCTCCCGGGAGGCCGTCCCGATCCTGGAGGAGGGGCTCGCCTTCGCCAAGCGGCACGGGCCGCCCGACACCGAGGCCTGGGTGTGGGGCAACCTCGCCGAGTCCCTGCTCTCCCTCGGCCGCTGGGACGAGGCCGGCCGGGCCTGCGCCGCCGCCGGACGGGTGGGCCGGGGCGTGGCGGTCCGGGGCTGGCACGCCACCCTCCTCGCCGAACTCGCCCTCACCCGCGGCGACCTCACCGAGGCCGACCGCCAACTGGCCGCGGCGCAGGGCTTCTTCGGTTCCCACGAACACGCACCGCAGAACCACCTTCCCGTCACCCGTCTCGCCATCGGACTCGCCGCGGCCCAGGGCCGCCCCCTGGACGCCCGCGCCCACTTCGCCCGCGCCCTCGACCGCGACTTCCAGCCCGGCACCCAGCGCTACGCCTGGCCGCTGCTGCTCGCCGCGGCCTCCGCCGAGGGCGACGCCCGCGCACTGCCCGCCGCCGACCCGGGCCGCGCCGATCTCCTCGACCGGATCCGGGCGGCCGCCCGGAAGCTCGCCACGATCGCCCCCGTCTGGCAGGCCCACGAACGCTGGGTCCGCGCCGAACTCCTGCGCGCCGAGGGCCGGACCGACCCGGACGACTGGTCCGAGGTGGTCGCGGCCTTCGAGTGTCTGGAACGTCCCTACGACCTCGCCCGCACCCGCCACCGCCTGGCCGAGGCGCTCCTCTCCCTCGGCGGCGACGACGAACGCGAGCGGGCCGCCGAGCTCCTCCGCCTCGTCCGCGCGGTCGCCGCCCACCTCGGCGCCCGTCCCCTCACCGAGGCCGTCACCCTTCTCGGCCGGCGCGCCCGTCTGTCCCTGGCCCCCGCCGCGGGCCCGGCGGCCGTACCGGCCGACCCCACCGACCCCCTGGCGACGCTGGGCCTGACCGGCCGGGAGCGCGACGTCCTGCGGCTGGTCTGCGCCGGCCGCACCAACCGCCAGATCGCCGAGGTGCTGTTCATCTCCCCGAAGACGGCGAGCGTCCACGTCTCGAACATCCTGTCCAAGCTCGACGTCTCGGGCCGCGGCGAGGCGGCGGCGGTCGCCCACCGTCTGGGGCTGTTCCCGCCGGGGGCCGAAGAGCGGCTGATCGCGCGACAATGAGGTCGGGCCACAAGGGAGAACGCATGTTCAACGCCTTCGAGGATCTCTTCGCGCCGGGCCGCAAGCACACCCGGGACGAGCAGAACCGGCTGGAACTGACCCGGGAGGACGTCGGCGACGGTGATCCCGGGCGCGGGCCGATAGACCTCGCGTCCGGGAAGGTCGTGGTGCGGCCGTCCGACGCCGAGGCGGAGGCAGAGGCGGCGGAGGGCGCCTGACGCCGCTCAGCTCACCTCCAGCTCCAGGATCCGGTCGTCCCCCTTCTTCGGGTCGCCCCGGCCGTCCGTGTTGCTGGTCGTGACCCACAGCTTGTCGCCGCCCGCCGACACGACCGTGCGCAGCCGGCCGTACTCGCCATCGAGGAAGGCCTGCGGGTCCGCCGAGGCCGCCGTGCCCTTCAGCGGGACGCGCCACAGGCGCTGCCCTTTCAGCCCCGCCATCCAGATCGAGCCCTTGGCGTAGGCGATGCCGCTGGGGGAGGCGTCGTCGGTGTGCCACTGGGCCACCGGATCGCGGAACTTCGAGTCCGTGGACCTGCCCTCGGCCGTCGGCCAGCCGTAGTCGGCGCCCGGCTCGATCGCGTTCAGCTCGTCCCAGGTGTCCTGGCCGAACTCCGAGGCGAACAGGCGTTGCTCGGCATCCCAGGCCAGCCCCTGCACATTGCGATGGCCGTACGAGTACACCGCGGAGTCCGGGAACGGGTTGCCGGCGGCCGGTTCGCCCTCGGGGGTCAGGCGGAGGATCTTGCCGCCCAGGGACTTCTTGTCCTGGGCAAGACCCCGGTCACCGCTCTCGCCCGTGCCCACGTAGAGCATCCGGTCGGGGCCGAAGGCGATCCGGCCACCGTTGTGGATCATGCCTTTCGGGATGCCCCTGAAGACCGTGTCGGGCGCCCCCAGCTGGTCGCCGGCGGGCCGCGCGGGGTCGTAGATCATGCGGACGACGCGGTTGTCCGAGGCCGAGGTGAAGTACGCGTAGACCATGCGGTCCGAGGCGTAGTCGGGGGAGAGCGCGAGGCCCAGCAGGCCGCCCTCGCCGGCCGCCGAGACCCCCGGCACCTCGCCCAGGTCGGTCTTGCCGCCCGTCTTCTCGTCCACCCGAGTGATCGTCCCCTCGTCGCGGGAGGCGACCAGGAGGCCCCCTTCCGGAAGGGGAGCGAGGCCCCAGGGCGTGTTCAGGCCCTCGGCGACCGTGCGCACCACCTTCACCGTGCCCTTCGCGGGCGGGGTCTCCTCGGCGGCCGGGGAGGTCTGCGCCGCCGTACGGCTCGGGGACGCGTCGGCGGAGGCGCGGGGCGACCCCCCGCCGTCGGAGGAGCAGCCGGCGGTCACCAGCAGAACACTCGCGGCCAACACGGCTGAAACAGCTCGACGTTGCACGATCATGGTCCCTTCGGCACGGCGGTTCCCGCGGCGGGCTACACCTGTCCTACGTCGCTCACGCCTCACGGGTTCCCGATCCGGGCCGTCGTGACCCGAAAGCGGTACTGCTCCCAGGGTCCCTGCGGCACTGTTCCCCCGATCCCCGCGGCACTACCCCCACCATCCCCGCGGCACTACTCCCACGATCCCTGGGCCCCCGGCAGCTCCGTGACCTCCGTAAGGTCCCGTGCCGTCAGACGCAGGCCGGACGCCGCCGCGTTCTCCGTCACCCAGCGCTGCTGCTTGGCACCCGGGACCGGGACCACGTGCCGGCCCTGTGCCAGCACCCAGGCCAGGGCCACCTGCGCGGCCGTCACGGTCCCGCCGTGCCGGGCGGCGACCCGGCGCAGACCGGCGACGATCGGCTGGTTCGCGGCCATCATCTCGGCGGTGAAGCGGGGGTGCCGGGCGCGCATGTCGTCCGGCTCGAAGCCCTGGCCGGGGGTCAGTGTGCCGGTGAGGAAGCCGTTGCCGAGCGGCATCGCCGCCAGGAAGCCGACGCCGCGCGACTCGCACCACGGCAGCAGGGTGTCCAGCGCCTCGGGCGACCACACCGACAGCTCCGCCTCCACGGCGCTCACGGGGAAGACCTGCTGGACGCGACGCAACTGACGAATCGTTCCGTCGTACAGGCCACCGGACCGGCGGCCACCCCGGGCCCCCACCGCGCACAGCCCCAGCGCCCGCACCTTGCCCGCCCGGACGAGTTCGGCCATCGCGCCCCAGGTCTCCTCGACCGGGACCTCGGGATCGGCCCGGTGCAGCTGGTAGAGGTCGATGACGTCCGTCTGGAGACGGCGGAGCGAGGCGTCGCAGGCCCGCTTCACATAACCGGGCCGGCCGTTGGCCACGATGTGCTGCTCGCCGACGAGCAGGCCGACCTTCGTCGACACGAACGCGTCCCCGCGCCGCTCCTTCAACGCCCGTCCCACCAGCAGCTCGTTGGTGAACGGGCCGTACATGTCGGCGGTGTCCAGCAGGGACGAACCCGCGTCCAGCGCCCGGTGCACCGCCCTGAGCGACTCGTCGCCCCGCTGCCGCGACCCGCTGTACGCCCAGGTCATCGGCATGCACCCGAGACCGACGGCTCCCACCTCGAGCGCCCCCGCGCCGATCGTCCTGCGCTCCACCTGCTCGTGACCCTTCCTCTTACGACCCCCCAACCTAGCCTCTGCACGCGCGCGTGCCTGACATAGCCTCCTGACCATGAGTGCTGACGTCTGGCTGCCCATCCCGCCGGAAGAGATCGAGGGTCTCCCCCAGGGGCCGAACTACCGCTTCTGGAACGGTGCGGAGGACTTTCCGGCGGACCCGGCCGACTGCGCCTTCTACGTCGTCCCCTACATGAAGCCCGCCGCCCTCGGGCAGCGGCCGCTGCCGGCCATGAGCTCACTGGAGGTCGTCCAGACCCTGTCCGCGGGCATCGACCACGTGGAGCCGGCCCTCGCGTCCCTGCGACCGGGAGTGCGGCTGTGCAACGCGCGTGGGGTGCACGAGGCGAGCACGGCAGAGCTCACGCTCACCCTGATCCTCGCGTCGCTGCGCGGGATCCCCGACTTCGTGCGGGCCCAGGACCGGGGGGAGTGGCTCAGCGGGTTCCGGCCGGCGCTCGCCGACAAGAACGTGCTCATCGTCGGGTACGGCTCCATCGGCTCCGCCGTCGAGGACCGGCTCGTGCCCTTCGAGGTGGCGCGGGTGGCGCGCGTCGCGCGCTCCTGGCGCACGACGGCGCGCGGTCCCGTGCATCCGATCGCCGAACTTCCCGCCCTGCTCCCCGAGGCGGACGTCGTGATCCTCTGCACGCCCCTGAACGAGAGCACGACCGGCCTGGTCGACGCAGGTTTCCTGGCCCGGATGAAGGACGGCGCGCTGCTCGTGAACGTGGCCCGCGGCGCGGTCGTCGACACCAGGGCGCTGCTCGCCGCGGTGGGCGGCGGCCGTCTCACCGCGGCGCTGGATGTCACCGACCCCGAACCCCTGCCCCCGGGGCACCCGTTGTGGAGCGCGCCCGGCGTCCTCGTCAGCCCGCACGTCGGTGGGCCGACCTCCGCCTTCCTGCCCCGGGCCGTGCGCCTGCTGGTGGACCAGTTGGGCCGCTTCGTGAACCGGGAGCCACTGCGCAACGTGATCCTCACGACGGGCGCGGTGAACGGATCGTGACGGCCGGGGCGGTCCGGTAGTCCAATCCGGACACCCTCCGCAGTCCTCCGGATGCGTTCCGTACCTCGTCCGGGCGCATATGCCGATGATCGTCACGCAGCGTAGAGGAACTATGTCCCTGAGTGACGAGACTGGTGTATCGTCCCGACAGGGGCTGCGCCGCGCACGTTCGGCGCCAGGGATGGACATTGCAGACTTGTGAGGGGGGCGACGGGCGATGCACGGCCTATGGACGAACGATCCGACGCGGCGGAACCGTCGGCGGCGACCCTGGCGCTCGGCCGCGCGCCGACCGGGTCACGGCGCCCACCACGGCGCTCACCGTCACAGGTGCGGCGGCCGCGGGAAGCACGCGCCACCGGCGGCCCGGCATCCGAGGCAGCCGGGAGTGACGCGGACCGGGAGGATCCGGTGAGTTCCCCGCCGAGTTCCACGACCCTCCTCGACGGTGCGCTGCGGACGCAGCCGCTGAAGGGGACGCCGCGCATCGCGCCGCCGTCCGCGGGCGGCCCCGGATCGAACCTGGTCCACCAACTGGTGCTCGCACTCCTGTGCGCGGGATACGCCGTCGGCTCCGCACTCGGCTGGGGCTCGGACCGACTGGCGCTGATCATGGGCGACTTCGGGCTGACCGCGGCTGCGGGCATCGCCGCCGTGTCCTGCTTCCTCTACGCGCGCAGCCGGCGCGTCCGCTTTCGACCCGCCTGGCTGCTGTTCTCGCTCTCGTCGGCGATGGCGGCCCTCGGCAACCTGGTCTGGGGGTGGTACGAGGTGGTCCTGGGGCGGCCCGTGCCCAGCCCCAGCTTCGCCGACCTGTTCTTCCTGTGCTTCGCGCCCCCCGCCATCGTGGGGCTGCTCGTGCTCGCCGCCCGCCCCATGACGAAGGCGGGCTGGGTCTGCCTGGCCCTGGACGCCTGGCTGATCGCCGGCTCGCTGCTCACCCTCTCCTGGAGTCTCGCGCTCGCCCAGGCGGCGAAGTTCGACGGGCCGAGCGTGGCGCACGCCGCGCTGTCGCTGGCGTACCCGCTGCTCGACATCGCCCTGGTGAGCATGGTGCTGGTGCTGCACTTCCGGCGCACGCCGGTGAACCGCACGGCGGTCAACACGGCTGTCGGCGCGCTCGCGCTGACCGTGATGTGCGACGCCCTGTTCACCTCGCCGCTGCTGCACAACAACTACCACTCGGGCCAGCTCCTCGACGCGGGCTGGTTCGCGGGCTCGCTGCTCCTGGCGTACGCGCCCTGGGCCGCCTCCCGCAGGCAGAGGTCCGCCGCGGATGGAGGGCACACGCGTGTGGTGCACGAACACGTACCGGGCCAGCGCTCCGGAGGACGCCCCCACGGGCCTGCCCGCCCGGCGGCCACACCGCCCGCGCAGGCATCCGCGCAGCGGCCCGACCAGGCGCCCGCTCAGGTGCCCGCCGAGGCGTCCGCCCAGCCCCCTTCCCAAGGAGGCGACCAGGGCCGGTATCCGGTCACCCGGCCCATCACGGGCTCCCTGGCCGCGCTCACGCCCTATCTCGCCGCCGCCGTCTGCACCCTGGGGATCCTCTACAACGTCCTCAACGGCCGCAGCGTCGACCGCGTGGTCCTGCTGACCGGGGGCACGGTCGTGCTCGCCCTGGTGGTGCGCCAGGGGATCATGCTGCTCGACAACATCACCCTCACCCAGGAACTGGCGCAGAAGGAGAACCACTTCCGCTCCCTGGTACAGGGCTCCAGCGACGTCATCATGATCGCCGCGCCCAGCGGCGTCCTGCGCTACGTGTCCCCGGCCGCCGCCGGGGTCTACGGGCGGTCCGCCGAGGACCTGGTGGGCTCCGAACTGGCGGACCTCATCCACCCCGAGGACCTGGGCTGCGTGGTGCACGAGGTGCGCCGCTTCCTCGCCGCCAGCCCCCAGGAGGAGCCCACCACGCGCATCGAGTGCCGCTTCCGCTCCGGCGATGGGGGCACCTCCCGGCCGGAGGCTGGGGGAGAAACCGGGAGTGGGGGAGGCTGGCTCAACGTGGAGTCGACCGTCAACCGCCATCACGGCGGCCTGATCTTCAACAGCCGGGACGTGACCGAGCGGGTGCGGCTGCAGGCACAGCTCCAGCACAACGCCGAGCACGACCCGCTCACCGACCTGCCCAACCGTGCCCTGTTCACCCGCCGCGTCCAGCAGGCCCTGTCCGGCCGTCGCAGCTCCGACCGGGGCCCCGCGCTGCGCAACACGGCGGTCCTCTTCATCGACCTCGACGGCTTCAAAGCGGTCAACGACACGATCGGCCACGCGGCCGGGGACGCGCTGCTGGTCCAGGCCGCCCGCCGGCTCCAGGACGCGGTCCGCAAGTCCGACACCGCCTCCCGACTGGGCGGCGACGAGTTCGCGGCCCTGATCGTCGGCGACGGCACGCGCGACCGCGCCGCCCGGGAACGCCACATAGTGGAACTCGCCGACCGCCTCAGGCTCACGCTGTCGCAGCCGTATCTCATCGACGGCAACGAGGTCCGCGTCGCCGCGTCCATCGGTGTCGCCTTCGCGGAACCCGGTCTGGGCGCCGGCGAGCTGCTGCGCAACGCCGACCTCGCCATGTATCGCGCCAAGGCGGGGGGCAAGGGCCGGGTCGAGCTGTACAAGCCGCAGATGCAACAGGACGTCGTACGCAAGGCGGAGCTGGCCACGCGACTGCGGGCCGCCCTGCACGACGGAGAGTTCGCGCTGCTGCACCAGCCCGTGGTGCGTCTGGAGGACGGCCGGATCTCGTCGGTCGCCGCGCAGGCCCGCTGGCGCTCCTCGCAAGGGGTGCTCTTCACGCCGGCCGAGTTCCTGCGGGTCGCGGAGGACAGCGACAAGACGGCCGCGCTGGGGCGCTGGGTGCTGGAGGAGGCCGTCGAACAGGCCGCCGACCGGGCCGCGAGCGGGCTCACCCTGCCGGTGGTCGTGCGGGTGGGCGCCCGGCGGCTGCTGGACCGGTCGATGCCGCTGGGCTCCGTGGAAGCGCTGCTGACCCGGCACGGACTGCCGTCGGGCTCGCTGGTGGTCGAGCTGTCCGAAACCGATCCCAGGGTGCCGCTGGACGAGCTGGAGCGCCGCCTGGCGGCTCTGCGGCGCCTCGGGGTGCGGATCGCCCTCGACGGCTTCGGCAGCGGTTACGCGGCCCTCACGGCGCTGCGGCGGCTCCCCGTCGACGTGCTCCGGCTCGACCGCTCGCTGGTCGAGGGGGTCGTCGAGTCCGCGCGGCTGCACAAGATCACCAGCGGGCTGCTGCGGATCGCCACCGATCTCGGGCTGCAGTCCGTCGCCGAGGGCGTGGATCTGCCCGAGCAGGTCGTGGCCCTGCGCGCGATGGGCTGTACGCACGGCCAGGGCATGGCGTTCTCCGGGCCGCTCGACGAGTACCGGCTGCGCCGGGCCCTGGCGACGGGCCGGTATCCGGTGCCGCACGGGCCCGCCGAGCCCGCGTTCGCGGGCGGTGGCGCGGGGGTGTACACCAGTGGTGTCCACGCCGGTGGCGTCGCCGGCGGTGTCACCGCCGTCCTGGGGAGCGGAAGTGCCCTTCGCTCACATAATGAGACTCCCGTCCCACCCACTTGACAGTCGGTGCGCGCCGGGGGGAGGGTCAATGCCATGCGCACCCGAATTCTCGTACTTGGAAAGCGCGTCGGCTGAAGCTGGTGACGCTCCGGATGACCCGGAACTCCCAGCGACCACACCCGGCGCGCTCCCCTCGCTTGCCTTTTGGCACGAGGGGTTTTTTGTTGCACAAAACCCGGCGCGGCTCCCCGCCACACCCGGGAAAACCCCAGTAAGACCCTCAGCCGGACCTTCAGTGAAACCCTCAGTGAAACCCTCAGTATCGAGAAGAGAATGCCGATGACCGAGCAGGCCACCGGGGCCCATCCGCAGCCGCGGCCCCGATCCGGAGGACACTCCGCGACCGTCGAGCACGTGACGGGTGCGCAGTCCCTCATCCGTTCTCTCGAGGAGGTCGGCGCCGACACGGTATTCGGCATTCCCGGCGGTGCGATCCTTCCCGCCTACGACCCGCTGATGGACTCGACGAGGGTCCGCCACGTCCTGGTCAGGCACGAACAGGGCGCGGGCCACGCGGCCACCGGATACGCGCAGGCCACCGGCAGGGTCGGCGTCTGCATGGCCACTTCGGGGCCCGGCGCCACCAACCTGGTGACCCCCATCGCCGACGCCCACATGGACTCGGTGCCGCTCGTGGCGATCACCGGGCAGGTGGCGTCGAAGGCGATCGGCACGGACGCCTTCCAGGAGGCGGACATCGTCGGCATCACCATGCCGATCACCAAGCACAACTTCCTGGTCACCAAGGCCGAGGACATCCCGCGGATCATCGCGCAGGCGTTCCACATCGCCTCCACCGGCCGGCCCGGCCCGGTCCTGGTCGACATCGCCAAGGACGCCCTCCAGGCGAAGACCACGTTCTCCTGGCCGCCCATCATGGACCTGCCCGGCTACCGCCCGGTGACCAAGCCGCACGCCAAGCAGATCCGCGAGGCCGCCAAGCTGATCACCGCCGCCAAGCGGCCGGTCCTGTATGTCGGCGGCGGTGTCCTCAAGGCCGGCGCCACCGCCGAACTTAAGGTCCTCGCGGAGCTGACCGGCGCTCCCGTCACCACCACGCTGATGGCGCTGGGCGCGTTCCCCGACAGCCACCCGCTGCACCTGGGCATGCCCGGTATGCACGGCTCGGTGGCCGCCGTCACCGGTCTGCAGAAGGCCGACCTGATCGTCGCCCTCGGCGCCCGCTTCGACGACCGTGTCACCGGCAAGCTGGACAGCTTCGCCCCGTTCGCCAAGATCGTGCACGCGGACATCGACCCGGCGGAGATCGGCAAGAACCGCACCGCCGACGTGCCGATCGTCGGTGACGCGCGTGAGGTCATCGCCGATCTGGTCCAGGCGGTGCAGAAGGAGCACAGCGAGGGCCAGCGGGGCGACTACACCGCCTGGTGGAAGGACCTGAGCCGCTGGCGCGACACCTACCCGCTCGGCTACGACCAGCCCGCCGACGGTTCGCTTTCCCCGCAGCAGGTCATCGAGCGCATCGGACAGCTCGCCCCCGAGGGCACGATCTTCGCGGCGGGCGTCGGCCAGCACCAGATGTGGGCCGCGCACTTCGTCCAGTACGAGAAGCCCGCCACCTGGCTGAACTCCGGCGGCGCGGGCACGATGGGCTACGCGGTCCCGGCCGCGATGGGCGCCAAGGCGGGTGCCCCGGGCCAGACCGTCTGGGCCATCGACGGTGACGGCTGCTTCCAGATGACCAACCAGGAACTCACCACCTGCGCGCTGAACAACATCCCGATCAAGGTCGCCATCATCAACAACGGCGTCCTCGGAATGGTCCGCCAGTGGCAGACCCTGTTCTACAACCAGCGCTACTCCAACACCGTGCTGCACAGCGGCCCGCAGGCCGCCGCGCCCGACAGTGGCTCCGCCGCGGGCAAGCAGCCCAGCGCCGGCACCCGCGTCCCCGACTTCGTGAAGCTGTCGGAGGCCATGGGCTGCTACGCGATCCGCTGCGAGTCCCCGGACGACCTCGACAAGGTCATCGAGGAGGCGAACTCCATCAACGACCGCCCCGTCGTCGTCGACTTCATCGTCCACGAGGATGCGATGGTGTGGCCGATGGTCGCCGCAGGCACCTCCAACGACGAGATCCTGGCCGCCCGGGACGTCCGCCCCGACTTCGGCGACAACGAAGACGACTGAGCGAGAGAGACGTAGGAAGACATGTCCAAGCACACGCTCTCCGTCCTGGTGGAGAACAAGCCGGGCATCCTGGCCCGGATCGCCGCCCTGTTCTCCCGCCGGGGCTTCAACATCGACTCGCTCGCCGTCGGCGTCACCGAGCACGCCGACATCTCCCGGATCACGATCGTGGTGAGTGTCGACGCCCTGCCGCTGGAGCAGGTCACCAAGCAGCTCAACAAGCTCGTCGAGGTGCTGAAGATCGTCGAGCTGGAGCCGGGACAGGCCGTTCACCGCGAACTCGTTCTGGTGAAGGTGCGCGCCGACAACGAGACGCGCTCGCAGATCGTCGAGATCGTCCAGCTGTTCCGCGCCAAGACCGTCGACGTCTCCCCGGAGGCCGTGACCATCGAGGCCACCGGCAGCAACGACAAGCTGTCCGCCATGCTCAAGATGCTGGAGCCGTACGGCATCAAGGAGCTGGTCCAGTCCGGCACGATCGCCATCGGCCGCGGCGCCCGTTCGATCACGGACCGGTCGCTGCGCGCTCTCGACCGGTCGGCATAAGTACATAACGGGTCTTCGGGACGAACGTATCCGGGCGGCCGGTGATCGCCGACCGCCCGGATACCGAGACCCCGAGACTTCCCTTCCGCCCGCCGTCATACGGTGGGACGCAACACCTGCACCCAAGGAGAGAACCCAAAGTGGCCGAGCTGTTCTACGACGCCGACGCCGACCTGTCCATCATCCAGGGCCGCAAGGTCGCGGTCATCGGTTACGGCAGCCAGGGCCACGCCCACGCGCTGTCGCTCCGTGACTCGGGTGTCGACGTGCGCGTCGGTCTGCACGAGGGCTCCAAGTCCAAGGCGAAGGCCGAGGAGCAGGGCCTGCGGGTGGTGACCCCCGCCGAGGCCGCCGCCGAGGCCGACGTCATCATGATCCTCATCCCGGACCCGATCCAGGCCCAGGTCTACGAGGAGTCCATCGCCCCGAACCTGAAGGACGGCGACGCGCTGTTCTTCGCCCACGGCTTCAACGTGCGCTTCGGCTTCATCAAGGCCCCGGCCGGCGTCGACGTCGCCCTGGTCGCCCCGAAGGGCCCGGGTCACCTGGTGCGCCGCCAGTACGAGGAGGGCCGCGGCGTCCCCGCGATCGCGGCCGTCGAGCAGGACGCGACCGGCAACGCCTTCGCGCTGGCCCTGTCGTACGCCAAGGGCATCGGCGGCACCCGCGCCGGCGTCATCAAGACGACCTTCACCGAGGAGACCGAGACCGACCTGTTCGGTGAGCAGGCCGTCCTCTGCGGTGGCACCTCCGCGCTGGTCAAGGCGGGCTTCGAGACCCTGGTCGAGGCCGGCTACCAGCCGGAGATCGCCTACTTCGAGTGCCTGCACGAGCTGAAGCTGATCGTGGACCTCATGTACGAGGGCGGCCTGGAGAAGATGCGCTGGAGCGTCTCCGAGACCGCCGAGTGGGGCGACTACATCACCGGCCCGCGCATCATCACCGACGCCACCAAGGCCGAGATGAAGCAGGTCCTCGCCGAGATCCAGGACGGCACCTTCGCCCAGAACTGGATGGACGAGTACCACGGCGGTCTGAAGAAGTACAACGAGTACAAGGACGCGGACTCCGAGCACCTGCTGGAGACCACCGGCAAGCAGCTGCGCAAGCTGATGAGCTGGGTGAACGAAGAGGCGTAAGCCTCGTGGACAGGGGCCGGAGCGCGCTGCTCCGGCCCCGTTGTCCATCCCGTCCGACCACGGACGGGTGATCCTTCCGCGGAGGCATGAGGCGACCTTCGTCGCGGCACTACACTGCTGCCTGTATACGCGTTCAGGCCCACAGCGTCGTGCGTCTTCCACGCGGCTAGCCCCTCCCTCCGCCTGCGGCCGTCGGGACGGCCGTCCGCACGCTTTGGACTTGTGAGGACTCACGTGAGCTCGAAACCTGTCGTACTCATCGCTGAAGAGCTGTCGCCCGCGACCGTGGACGCGCTCGGCCCGGACTTCGAGATCCGGCACTGCAACGGAGCGGACCGAGCCGAACTGCTCCCGGCCATCGCCGACGTCGACGCGATCCTGATCCGCTCGGCCACCAAGGTGGACGCCGAGGCGATCGCCGCCGCGAAGAAACTGAAGGTCGTCGCACGAGCCGGCGTCGGCCTGGACAACGTCGACGTTCCCGCCGCCACCAAGGCCGGCGTGATGGTCGTCAACGCCCCCACCTCCAACATCGTGACCGCCGCCGAACTGGCCTGCGGTCTGCTGCTCGCCACCGCCCGCCACATTCCGCAGGCCAACGCCGCGCTGAAGAACGGTGAGTGGAAGCGCAGCAAGTACACGGGCGTCGAGCTGGCCGAGAAGACCCTGGGCGTCGTCGGCCTCGGCCGCATCGGTGCGCTCGTCGCGCAGCGTATGTCCGGCTTCGGCATGAAGGTGGTCGCGTACGACCCCTACATCCAGCCCGCGCGCGCCGCCCAGATGGGCGTCAAGGTGCTGTCGCTCGACGAGCTGCTCGAGGTCTCCGACTTCATCACCGTGCACCTGCCCAAGACCCCCGAGACGGTCGGTCTGATCGGCGACGAGGCGCTGCGCAAGGTCAAGCCGAGCGTGCGCATCGTCAACGCCGCGCGGGGCGGGATCGTCGACGAGGAGGCGCTGTACTCGGCGCTGAAGGAGGGCCGCGTCGCCGGCGCCGGCCTCGACGTGTACGCGAAGGAGCCCTGCACGGACTCCCCGCTGTTCGAGTTCGATCAGGTCGTGGCCACCCCGCACCTCGGCGCCTCGACCGACGAGGCCCAGGAGAAGGCCGGTATCGCGGTCGCGCGTTCCGTGCGGCTCGCCCTCGCCGGTGAGCTGGTGCCGGACGCGGTGAACGTCCAGGGCGGTGTCATCGCCCAGGACGTCAAGCCCGGTCTGCCCCTCGCCGAGCGGCTCGGCCGGATCTTCACCGCGCTGGCCGGTGAGGTCGCGGTCCGCCTCGACGTCGAGGTGTACGGCGAGATCACCCAGCACGACGTGAAGGTGCTGGAGCTGTCGGCTCTCAAGGGTGTCTTCGAGGACGTCGTCGACGAGACCGTCTCGTACGTCAACGCCCCGCTGTTCGCGCAGGAGCGCGGCGTCGAGGTGCGGCTGACCACCAGCTCCGAGTCGGCCGACCACCGTAACGTCGTCACCGTGCGCGGCACGCTCTCGGACGGCGAGGAGGTGTCGGTCTCCGGCACGCTGGCCGGTCCGAAGCACCTCCAGAAGATCGTCGCGGTCGGCGAGTACGACGTCGACCTCGCGCTCGCCGATCACATGGTCGTCCTCAAGTACGAGGACCGGCCGGGCGTTGTCGGCACCGTGGGCCGGGTCTTCGGCGAGGCGGGGATCAACATCGCCGGTATGCAGGTCGCTCGCGCGGTCGCCGGCGGCGAGGCGCTGGCCGTGCTCACCGTCGACGACACCGTGCCCGCGGGGGTGTTGGCGGAGGTTGCCGAGGAGATCGGCGCGACGTCCGCGCGTGCGGTCAACCTCGTCTGAGGTTGCCGCACCTCTGGGGGCTGCCGCCCCCAGGCCCCCGTTTCGGCCCTGAAAGGGGCCTCGTCCTCAAACGCCGGACGGGCTGACTTGGTCAGCCCGCCCGGCGTTTTTGTATGTGGTGTCACTTGCCCTCGACGTGGATCCTCCGCAGCGTCACCGAAGCCGCTGCCGCCGCTCCGGCGAGGAGTACCGCTCCGGCGATCGCCGCGCCGTGCATGCCGTTGGTGAAGGCCTCGCGTGCCGTCGTCGCCAGGGCGTCTCCCGTGCGCCCGGGGAGATGAGCCGCCACCGCCAGGGCGCCGCCGAGGGTCTCGCGGGCCTCGTCCGGGGCCGACGCCGGGATGTCGTGGCGGTAGATCGCCGTACCGATGGAGCCGAGGACGGCCATGCCCAGGGCGCCGCCGAACTCGGTGCCGGTCTCCAGGAGGGCGGACGCGGACCCCGCGCGTTCGACCGGGGCCGCGCTCATCGCCAGGTCCGTCATCTGGGACAGGACCATCACGATCCCACAGGCCAGAACCGCGCAGGCGGTGAGCACCAGCCACATGGAGTCCGTACCGGCGAGGGCAAGAAGCGCGTAGCCGCTCGCCCCGATCGCGAAGCCGGCCGTCACGACGTAGGCCCGGTTGACGCCCTTCTGGACCAGAGAGGTCGCGATCGGGGCAGCCATGCCGATCGGCACCGAGGGGAGCAGGGCCCACAGGGCCGCTTCCAGCGCGCTCTTGCCGAGCACCGACTGGAGGTACTGGGTGGTGAAGAACGCCGAGCCCAGCATGCCGAAGGCGGAGACCATGTTGAGGACGAGCGCGGGGGCGAAACCGGGGCCGCGGAACAGGGCCGGGGAGATCATCGGTGAGGCCGCGGTGCGCTGGCGGTGTACGAAGAGAGCCGCGAAGAGCAGACCGACGGTGACCGGGACGACGTACTCCGCGTGCCAGCCCTCGGAGGGGATCTCCTTCAGGCCGTAGATCACGGGGAGCACGGCGGCCATCGACAGGGGGACGCTCGGCCAGTCGAAGCGGCCGGGAGCGGGGTCGCGGGACTCCGGCAGCAGGATCGGGCCGAGGACGAGCAGCAGGACCATCGCGGGCAGGTTGACCAGGAAGACCGAGCCCCACCAGAAGTACTGGACCAGCAGGCCGCTCACCACCGAGCCGAGCGCGATGCCGGCCGTCATCACCGCGGACCACATGCCGATCGCCTTCGCGCGCTGTCCCGGGTCGGTGAACATCGTGCGGATCAGGGCCATCGTCGAGGGCATCAGGGTCGCGCCGCCGATGCCGAGGACCGCGCGGGCGGCGATCAGGGTCTCGGCGCTGTTCGCGTACGCCGCGATCAGCGAGGCGGCGCCGAAGGCGGCGGCGCCGACCAGCAGCAGCCTGCGGCGGCCGATGCGATCGCCGAGTGAACCCATCGTCATCAGCAGGCCCGCCAGGACGAACGCGTAGATGTCGAAGATCCAGAGCTGCTGGGTTCCGGTCGGCGCCAGGTCCGCGTTGATCGCCGGGATGGCGAAGTAGAGGACGGAGACGTCCATCGAGACCAGGAGCAGCGGCAGCATCAGCACGCCGAGAGCGGTCCATTCACGGCGGCCGGCCCGGGCCGCCGGGGGTGCGGTGGGGCCCGCCGGGTTCGTTGGGTTCGTCGAGTTCGTCGAGTTGGTCATGACGGTGACTGTACGAGCGTATTAAACGCTTGTCTAGAACGAATGTATAAGTCATCCGTGTAAGTCATCCGTATAGGACGGCTGTATGGATCGGAGGTAGGGTGACGGGCATGGGACACCGTGAGGATCTGCTCGAAGGCGCCAAGCGCTGCCTGCTGGAGAAGGGGTTCCTGCGTACGACAGCGCGGGACATCGTCAAGGAGTCGGAGACGAATCTGGCGTCCATCGGCTACCACTACGGTTCGAAGGACGCGCTGATGGCGCAGGCGTACGTCTCGTTGGTCGAGGGCGCGGGCGACGAGTTCGACCCGGGCTGGGGCGCGGAGGGCGACGTGACGGCGCCCGCCGGTTCGCTGGAGCGCTTCCAGGAGGTGTGGGCGAGCATCATCGGCGCGGTGCCGCGGACGCGGGCCATCTGGCTGCTGAGCTTCGAGCTCATCGTCCAGGCGGACCGGCTCCCCGAGGTGCGCAAGCTGCTGGCCGAGGCGCAGGAGGAGGGCCGGTCGGGGATCGTGCCCATGTTCAACGGCGTCCCTGAGGACCAGCTCGACAAGGAGACCGTCGACACGGAGGGCCGGTTCTACCAGACCCTCCTCAACGGGCTCATGGTCCAGTGGCTCTTCGACCCGGACTCCGCGACCGACGCGGCGCAGCTCACCGAGGGGCTGCGGCGGGTGATCGCCGGCGCCGCGAAGGACTGACCCGCCCTGGCCGACCGATGACTACGGCAGCCGGGCCGACGGGACGGCCTTCGGCAGCCGCGCCGCTGGGGCGGCCTACGGCGGTCGGGCGACGGGACGGCCTACGGCAGGCGCGCCGCCTTCAGGGTCATGTGCAGCAGCAGCCGGTCCTCGCCGTCGTCCAGGTCCAGGCCGGTCAGCTGCTCCACCCGGGACAGCCGGTAGTACAGGGTCTGCCGGTGGATCCCCAACTCGGCTGCCGTGCGCCCTGCTTGGCCCGCGCGGTCAAGGTACACCTCGGCCGTGCGGGCGAGTTCGTGGTGGGTGGCGGACAACAGGGTCCGTACGGCGGGGTCCTGGGCGCTCTCGGGGGGCAGGGAGGTCAGCAGCCGGTAGGGGCCGATGGAGGCCCACCGGGCGACCGGGCCGAGGTCCGGCTCCGCCAGCGCCGCCCGCGCCGACGCCGACGCCTCCTGCCAGGCGGCGCCGAGTTCCGCGAGGCCGAGCCGCCCGGCGGCCACTCCCGCCGCGGACCCGTCCGCCCGCTCCAGCAGCCGGGCCGCCGCCGAGGTCGCCGGGGTGAGGGTGTCCGTCGAGCGCAGGCGGACCAGCAGGGCCAGGGACTGGGCTTCCCCCACTGCCTTGAGGGCGCGGGAGGTACCCGCACCCCACGGGACCGTGCAGAGCGCCGTCGCCCCGGGCAGCGTACGGAGGGAGGGCGCGTCGGCCGGGTCGGCGGACGGCCAGGGCGCCACACACACCACCGTGTGCGGGCCGTCCGCGCGGGCGCCGAGCGCGGTCCGCAGCTCCGCCACCGCCATGTCCCGCTGCCAGCCGGGCTGCGCGGTCAGTACCGCCCGCAGCTCCCGGGTGAGATCCGCGCCGTGCTGGGCCTCGTCGGCGAGGAGGGCGCCGATCCGGGCGGTCACCTCCATCGCGGCCGCCAGCTGGGCGTCCGAGGGCCCGGGGTCGTCGTCGAGCAGCCAGACGTAGCCGAGGACGACCCCCCGGTGCCGCACGGGGAGGCAGACGCGTCCCCGGTACACCCCGGCCTCCGGGGTCGGCGGGATCCGGACCGGACCGCTCGCGCGCGTGATGCCGAAACCCTCGAACCAGGTGCGCACGGCGGCGGTGGAGCGCCGGGTCAGGATCGAGCGGGTGCGCACCGGGTCCAGCGCCGACGCGTCGAGTTCGCCCTCGCTGTCGTAGGTGGCGAAGGCGATCAGCTCGAAATCCCGGTTCTCCAGGGTCGCGGGAGCGCCGAGCAGCTCCGAGATGTCGTCCACGAGCTCCTGGTGGTCACCCTGGTAATCGGCTGTCACCCAGGCATTCTCCCGCATTTCCGCACCCCCTTCATACATCTGTCTGAGATCCGCGGCACGGATGCGTGACAGCTGTCGATGGCTCACGATCGGAGGGATCCTTAGGTTTCACGGTGGTTCTCCGTGCCGTTCCCCGATCATCGGGTATCGGCCTCGTATGGGTTGGTATGTGGAGGTTCCCCGTGCTGGGTCCCGTGATTCTCGCCGCGTCGCGCAGCGACCGGATGCGACGCCTGATCTCGGCGGCCCCGGTGACGAAGCAGGTCGTGGACCGCTTCATCCCCGGTGAGGCGGTCGACGACATCGTCCCGATCATCGAGCGGCTCACCGCCGGCGGGCTGGAGCTGACGATGGACGTCGTCGGCGAGGACATCACCACCCCCGAGCAGGCCTTCGCCGCCCGGGACGCCTACCTGGCGCTGGTCGGCCGGCTCGGGGAGCTGGAGCTCGGCGAGCGGGTCGAGATGTCCGTCAAGCTGTCGATGTTCGGTCAAGCCCTCCCGTCGCCCGCCACCGCCCTGCTCGAAGGGCCCTCCGGGCCCGCCCCCGCATTCCGCAACGGTCACGAGTTGGCCCTCGCCAACGTCCGCCCCGTCGTCGAGGCCGCCGCCGCCATCGGCACCACCGTGACCCTCGACGCCGAGGACCACACCACCCTCGACTCGATGTTCGCCATCCACGAGGAGCTGCGGAAGGACTTCCCGCAGACCGGCTGTGTCATCCAGGCCTATCTCTTCCGCACCGAGGCCGACGCCCGCCGCCTCGCCGCGAGCGGCAGCCGGGTACGGCTCGTGAAGGGCGCGTACAAGGAGCCCGCCGAGGTCGCCTACCAGCAGAAGCACGAGATCGACAAGGCGTACGTCCGGATCCTGCGCACGCTGATGGAGGGCGAGGGATACCCGATGATCGGCTCCCACGACCCGCGCCTCATCTCCATCGCGCAGGAGCTCGCCCGCAAGGCCGGACGCAAGCTCGACGAGTACGAGTTCCAGATGCTGTACGGCATCCGCAGCGACGAGCACCTGCGGCTGGCCGCCGAAGGCCACCGCATGCGCGTCTACACCGCCTACGGCACCGACTGGTACGGCTACTTCATGCGCCGCCTCGCGGAGAAGCCGGCCAACCTGCGGTTCTTCGTCCGCTCGATGATCAGCAAGGGCTGAGCCCGCACCCCCCGCTCGAAACACCCGCTCAGAAGGAGTAACGGAAGACATGGACGCGGTAACCCAGGTCCCCACCCCCGTCAACGAGCCGGTGCACGGCTACGCCCCCGGCTCGCCGGAGCGTGCGCGGCTGGAGGCCAAGCTCAAGGAACTGGCCGACAACCCGGTCGACCTGCCCTGCACCATCGGCGGCGAGCACCGGATGGGCGGCGGTGCGCGGTTCGACGTCGTGCAGCCGCACAACCACAAGGCCCGCCTCGGCACCTACGCCAACGCCACCCGGCAGGACGCGCAGGACGCGATCGACGCGGCCCTCGCCGCCGCGCCCGCCTGGCGCGCGATGTCCTTCGACGACCGCGCCGCGATCATCCTGCGCGCGGCCGAGCTGCTCGCCGGCCCCTGGCGCGAGACGCTCGCCGCGTCCACCATGCTCGGCCAGTCGAAGACCGCCCAGCAGGCGGAGATCGACTGTCCCTGTGAACTGGTCGACTTCTGGCGCTTCAACGTCGCCTACGCCCGCCAGATCCTGGCCGAGCAGCCGCCGGCGAACTCCCCGGGCGTCTGGAACCGCCTCGACCACCGTCCGCTCGAGGGCTTCGTCTACGCGATCACGCCGTTCAACTTCACCGCCATCGCCGGCAACCTGCCGACCGCGCCCGCGCTGATGGGCAACGTGGTCGTGTGGAAGCCGTCCCCGACGCAGACCCACGCCGCCGTGCTGCTCATGCGGCTCCTTGAGGAGGCCGGGCTGCCCAAGGGCGTCATCAACCTGGTCACCGGCGACGGCATCGAGGTCTCCGAGGTGGCCCTGGAACACCGTGACCTGGCCGGCATCCACTTCACCGGCTCGACGAAGACCTTCCAGTACCTGTGGAAGACGGTCGGCGCCAACATCGAGAAGTACCGCTCCTACCCGCGTCTGGTCGGCGAGACCGGTGGCAAGGACTTCGTCGTCGCCCACCCGAGCGCGGACCGGGCGGTCCTGAAGACGGCGCTCACCCGCGGCGCCTTCGAGTACCAGGGCCAGAAGTGCAGCGCGACCTCCCGGGCCTACATCCCGGCGTCGATCTGGAACTCCGGCTTCAAGGAGGAGTTCGCGGCCGAGGTCGACTACCTGACCATGGGTGACGTCACCGACCTCGCCAACTTCGTCGGCGCGGTCATCGACGAGCGTTCCTTCGCCAAGAACAAGGCGGCGATCGACCGCGCGAAGGCGGACCCGACCTGCACGATCGTCGCGGGCGGCTCCTACGACGACTCGGTCGGCTACTTCGTCCGCCCGACCGTCGTCGAGTGCACCGACCCGGCGAACGAGGTCTTCACGACCGAGTACTTCGGCCCGTTCCTCGCCGTGTACGTGTACGACGACAGCTCGGCCGACGCGTACGACGCCATGCTGACGCAGATGGAGTCGGTGTCGGACTACGCGCTGACCGGCTCGGTCATCTCGGGCGACCGCGCGGCCGCCGCGTACACGATGGAGAAGCTGCGCTACGCGGCCGGCAACTTCTACATCAACGACAAGTCCACCGGCGCCGTCGTCGGCCAGCAGCCCTTCGGCGGCGGTCGTGCCTCCGGCACCAACGACAAGGCCGGCGCCCCGCAGAACCTGACGCGCTGGACCCTGACCCGCGCCATCAAGGAGACGCTGGTCCCGCCGACCGACTACCCGTACCCGCACATGGGCTGACGCACCGCCGCATGACGTGGAAGGGGGCCGGGCGACTGTCCGGCCCCCTCGCCTATCCCCCTCGGCCGACGAGGTTGCGCTCGAGGAAGTCGCTGATCAGCGCCGCGATCTGGCCCGAATGCGTCTCCAGGGCGAAGTGCCCGGTGGGCAGCAGGTGCACCTCCGCCCGCGGCAGGTCGCGGCGGAACGCGAGCGCACCGGCCGGGACGAAGATCTCGTCACCGGCGCCCCAGACCGCCAGCAGCGGGACCTTGCTGGTGCGGAAGTACTCCTGGAAGGCCGGATAGAGGGCGAAGTTGGAGCCGTAGTCGGAGATCAGGTCGAGCTGGATCTCCGGCTGACCGGGCCGGGCCATGCGGGCGGCGTCGTGTTCGTAGGCGTCGGGGCTCACGAGGTCCTGCTGCTCCGGCGGAACACCGTGCAGGTACTGCCACCTGATCCCCTCCGGGCTGCTGATCTCCCGCACCGGGGCCTCGGTCTGCGGGGTCCGCTCCGCGATCAGCGCCAGTACCGGCGCCCAGGCCTGCGCGCCCAGTCCCTCCTCGTAGGCGTTGCCGTTCTGCGTGATGATCGCGGTCACCCGTTCGGGGTGGGCGAGGGCGAGGCGCAGGCCGATGGGGGAGCCGTAGTCCTGGATGTAGAGCGCGTACTCCTTCAGACCGAGCTGCTCGGTGAACTCCCCGGTGACGGCCGCCAGTTCGTCGAAGGTGTACCGGAAGTCCGCCGGCGCCGCCGACCGGCCGTAGCCGAGGTGGTCGGGGGCGATGACGCGGTTGCGGTCGGCGAGGAGCGGGATCAGGTCGCGGAACATGTGCGAGCTGCTCGGGAAGCCGTGCAGGAGCAGCAGGACCGGTGCGTCGGCCGGGCCCGCCTCCCGGTAGTACACCTCGTGGCCGCGGACGGTGGCGGTGCGGTGACGGACCTGGCGATGGGCTTGGGGGGTCATGGCACGAGTGCACCATGAGACCGCCTAACCGGTCAATAGAGTTTTAGAGGTTAGGTGATCTGGAGGTCGGATGATCGATGTGCCGCGTCGCGAGGGCATGTGAAACCGCAGGTCGGCACCGGGTCGCCCGGTGCGCCGTCTCAGATAGTAGGAAGTCCGAGTAATTGTAGAGACAGGCGCGCGCTCCTCCCTTAGTTTTGTAGGAGCCGAACGTCTCGCTCGATCAAGCGAATGGCGGTCGTGAGCCGGGCCCCCTGCAGGCAACCCCTGCGGCCCCGCTCCCCGCCCCTCCGGCGTCTCGTAACCCTTTCCGCACTCCGTGCTGTTCTCGAAGGAGCCGATTTCCCATGGCCGAGACGACCGTCCGCCGCCGAGTCCGCCACACCTCGCGTACGAGCGAGTCCGACCGCAAGAATGCCGCCGCGGCGCTTCAGCGCGCCCTCGACCGCCGCGACAACGGCGGCGAGACCGGCCACTGAGCCGAGCCGCCCCGCATCCCGGGAGCCGCGCCCGCCCGGGGTGCGGCGTGGGCCCCGAACGGGACTTCGGGCTCCGCGCCGCACCTCGATCCCGCCCGGCTTCCCCACCCGGCTCCATGTCCGCATGGCGGACAGTCCATGTCATCCCATGGGACGGGGAGTAGGGTTCCCGCATGTCTCGCAGCCTCAATCTCGCAGTGATCCCCGGTGACGGCATCGGCCAGGAGGTCGTGGCCGAGGGTCTCAAGATCCTCTCCGCCGTCCTCCCGCAGGATGTGAAGCTGGAGACCAAGGAGTACGACTTCGGCGCCCGGCGCTACCACGCCACCGGTGAGACCCTCACCGACGCGGACGCCGAGGCGCTCAAGCAGCACGACGCCATCCTGCTCGGCGCGATCGGCGACCCGAGCGTCCCCTCCGGTGTCCTGGAGCGGGGTTTCCTGCTCAAGCTGCGTTTCCTCTTCGACCACCACGTCAACCTGCGTCCGTCGAAGCTTCTCCCGGGTGTCGCCACCCCGCTGGCCGGCCAGCCCGAGATCGACTTCATCGTGGTCCGCGAGGGCACCGAGGGCCCGTACACCGGGAACGGCGGCACGATCCGCAAGGGCACCCCGCACGAGGTCGCCACCGAGGTCTCCGTGAACACGGCCTTCGGTGTCGAGCGCGTGGTCCGGGACGCCTTCGCCCGCGCCCAGGCCCGCCCCCGCAAGAAGCTCACGCTGGTCCACAAGAACAATGTGCTGGCCTTCGCCGGTCACCTGTGGACGAACGTCTTCAACCAGGTGGCCGAGGAGTTCCCCGACGTCACCACGGACTACATCCACGTGGACGCCGCGACGATCTACCTCGTCACGGACCCCGCGCGCTTCGATGTCATCGTCACCGACAACCTCTTCGGCGACATCATCACCGACCTCGCCGCGGCCGTCTCCGGCGGCATCGGCGTCGCCGCGAGCGGCAACATCAACCCGTCCGGCGAGTTCCCGTCCATGTTCGAGCCCGTGCACGGCTCGGCCCCGGACATCGCCGGCCAGGGCAAGGCCGACCCCACCGCCACGGTCCTGTCCGTCGCCCTGCTCCTGCGCCACCTCGGCCACGAGGCCGAGGCGGTCCGCATCGAGGACGCCGTCTCCGCCGACCTGGCGGAGCGCGGCTCGCTGCCCGCGCGCAGCACCTCCGAGATCGGTGACGCGCTCTCCGTACGAGTAGCCGGCTGACCCCGCGCTGCGCGAATCCTCTCGAAGCCGCCGGGTCGCATCCGCACCCGGCGGCTTCCGTATGTCCCCCGCCGGGTGTCACCATCAACCCTGGGTCGCATTCCCGCCGTTTTGGTCCTCGTCCGCCGCTTGCGATAATCGAACGCGGAGCCGCGGTATGAGGGAATGCTCGGACGTCCTGGCACCGGCCACCGGCCGTACGGGCGTGAGCGCGGCCCGTCACTACAACCGGTGCTGCATCTTCCGGGGGACAACCCCCGGACCCCCGGCCGAAAGACGCGGGGTGGCCCAGACGCTCGCCAGGAAGCGAAGGACATCTACTCATGACGACGCCCACGATCGAGCTCAAGCCCTCCGCCAGTCCCACCTCCGCCGCCGAGCGGCAGGCGATCCTGGCGAACCCCGGGTTCGGCCGCCACTTCACCGACCACATGGTGACGATCAAGTGGACCGAGGGCCGCGGCTGGCACGACGGCCAGCTCGTTCCGTACGCGCCGATCCCCCTCGACCCGGCCACCATGGTCCTGCACTACGCGCAGGAGATCTTCGAGGGCCTCAAGGCGTACCGCCGTCCCGACGGCTCCGTCGCCACTTTCCGCCCGGACCAGAACGCCAAGCGCTTCCAGCGCTCCGCCCGCCGTCTGGCCATGCCCGAGCTGCCGGTCGAGACGTTCATCGAGGCGTGCGACGCGCTCATCGGCCAGGACAGGGACTGGGTGCCCGCGCACGGCGGCGAGGAGTCCCTCTACCTGCGCCCCTTCATGATCGCGACCGAGGTCGGCCTGGGTGTGAAGCCGGCCAACGAGTACCTGTTCCTCGTCATCGCCTCACCGGCCGGCGCCTACTTCCCCGGCGGAGTGAAGCCGGTCTCCATCTGGGTCTCCGAGGACCACGTCCGCGCCGTGCCCGGCGGCATGGGCGATGCCAAGACGGGCGGCAACTACGCCGCCTCGCTGCTCGCCCAGGCCGAGGCCGCCGCCCAGGGCTGCGCCCAGGTCTGCTACCTCGACGCGGTCGAGCGCAAGTGGGTCGAGGAACTCGGCGGCATGAACCTGTACTTCGTGTACGAGAACAAGATCATCACGCCGTCGCTGACGGGTTCCATCCTGGAAGGCGTCACCCGTGACTCCCTCCTCGCCGTCGCCCGTGACCTGGGCTACGAGGCCGAGGAGGGCCGCGTCTCCGTCGACCAGTGGCAGCGCGACTCCGAGAACGGCACGCTGAAGGAGGTCTTCGCCTGCGGCACCGCCGCCGTGATCACCCCGGTCGGCACGGTCAAGCGCACGGGAGGCGAGTGGCGGCAGGCGGGCGACGAGCCCGGCGAGGTCACCCTCCGGCTCCGTCAGGCCCTGCTGGACATCCAGCGGGGCACGGCCGAGGACAAGCACGGCTGGATGCACGAGCTGGGCTGACCGGCCTGAAGGCCGGCCTGTAGAGGTCGTCCTTTGGCCCGCCCTGTGGTTCGGCTCGGGGCCGCATCGGACTTGAGGTCCGGTGCGGCCCCTTTTGGAGCGAGGGCCGGCTCGGCGCCGAGCGTGCCCGGCTGCTGACCCGCGCGGCCCCGGCCCGCGAGCGCCTCGACGCCTATGTCGAGCTGTACGTCCCCGAGGGCCACCGCGACCCGCACTGGACGCTCTGGCTCGAGGTGTGGAACCGCTCGCAGAACGCCGCCGCCGAGGCGGTGGCCCGGGACCGCCAGGCGGCCATCGAGGGCGCCTGGCACCGCGACCTGGTCGCCCTGCTGGCGGAAGGGGTGTCGCGGGGCGAGTTCCGGCGGGTGGACCCCGACCGGTTCGCCACCCGCCTGCGGGCCCTCCTGCCGTCGGACTGCGCGGCACGGACCGGGAACAGGTCCTCGGGCACGTCCGGGAGTTCCTCGCCGAGACCCTCCTAGCGGACGTGTGAGGACGCGGATCCGTGAGAACGCGGATCCGTGAGAACGCGCTGCTCGCATCCTGAGACACCCGGTGAGCAGACGGACGGTTTGTGCCAGACTGCCGCCGTGCTCTCGTTCGCCACGATTATTGGCAGCAGGCGCGCCGGTCCGCAGTGACCGCTCCGTACGACCAGGTACGAGCGGCCATCGTCGTCCTCGACCCGCGCGCAGACCTCTCGCACCCGCGAGGGGTTTTTCGCTTTTCTGGCCCACCCACAGCCGGGAGCGAGAGCGCGAGGGACCATGGGGGGATGGTGGAGCCGGTCATTCCGGTAACGACCGCGATCCAACACAGGAGCCTTCAGACCATGACCGCAACCAGCGAACTCGACGACTCTTTCCACGTCTTCGACACCACCCTGCGCGACGGCGCGCAGCGTGAGGGCATCAACCTCACCGTCGCCGACAAGCTGGCCATCGCCCGGCACCTGGACGACTTCGGCGTGGGCTTCATCGAGGGCGGCTGGCCCGGCGCCAACCCGCGCGACACCGAGTTCTTCGCCCGCGCCCAGGAGGAGATCGACTTCCGGCACGCCCAGCTGGTCGCCTTCGGCGCGACCCGCCGGGCCGGCGCCAAGGCCGCCGAGGACCCGCAGGTCAGGGCGCTGCTGGAGTCGGGCGCCGCGGTGATCACGCTGGTCGCGAAGTCCCACGACCGGCATGTCGAGCTGGCCCTGCGTACGACGCTGGACGAGAACCTGGCGATGGTGAGCGACACGGTGTCCTTCCTGAAGGAGCAGGGCCGCCGGGTCTTCGTCGACTGCGAGCACTTCTTCGACGGCTACCGGGCCAACCCGGAGTACGCGAAGGCGGTGGTCCGGGCGGCCGCCGAGGCCGGCGCGGACGTGGTCGTCCTCTGCGACACCAACGGCGGCATGCTCCCGGCGCAGATCCAGGCGGTCGTCTCCACGGTCCTCGCCGACACCGGCGCCCGCCTCGGCATCCACACCCAGGACGACACCGGCTGCGCGGTCGCCAACACCCTGGCGGCGGTGGACGCGGGCGCGACGCACGTCCAGTGCACGGCCAACGGCTACGGCGAGCGGGTCGGCAACGCGAACCTGTTCCCGGTGGTCGCGGCCCTGGAGCTGAAGTACGGCAAGAAGGTCCTGCCCGAGGGCCGGCTGCGGGAGATGACCCGGATCTCGCACGCGATCGCCGAGGTCGTCAACCTGACGCCGTCCACGCACCAGCCGTACGTGGGAGTCTCGGCCTTCGCGCACAAGGCCGGCCTGCACGCCTCGGCCATCAAGGTCGACCCGGACCTCTACCAGCACATCGACCCCGAGCAGGTCGGCAACACCATGCGGATGCTGGTGTCCGACATGGCCGGGCGCGCGTCGGTGGAGCTCAAGGGCAAGGAGCTCGGCGTCGACCTGGGCGGCGACCGTGAAGTGGTCGGCCGGGTCGTGGAGCGGGTCAAGGAACGCGAGCTCAAGGGCTACACCTACGAGGCGGCGGACGCCTCCTTCGAACTCCTGCTGCGTGCCGAGGTCGAGGGCAGGCCGCTGAAGTACTTCGAGGTCGAGTCCTGGCGGGCCATCGTCGAGGACCGCCCCGACGGCACCCACGCCAACGAGGCCACGGTCAAGCTGTGGGCCAAGGGCGAGCGCATCGTCGCGACGGCGGAGGGCAACGGTCCGGTCAACGCCCTGGACCGCGCCCTGCGCGTTGCCCTGGAGAAGATCTACCCCCAGCTGGCCAAGCTCGACCTGGTCGACTACAAGGTCCGCATCCTGGAGGGCGTCCACGGCACCCAGTCCACGACCCGCGTCCTGATCTCCACGACCGACGGCACGGGCGAGTGGTCCACGGTGGGGGTCGCGGAGAACGTGATCGCCGCGTCCTGGCAGGCACTGGAGGACGCCTACACGTACGGGCTGCTGCGGGCCAAGGTGGAGCCCGCCGAGTAGGCGGCGCTCGGCAGGGAGTCCTCGGCGAGCAGACTCGCCGAGGATCCCCGCACGGCTCACCGGCAGAGCCGCTCGTCCTACCGCGACTGCCACGTCTCCACGAGATCCGAGCCGCCCATCGGATTGCGCAGGAACGACAGGCCGATGCCCTCGGTCGGCGAGAACAGCTTGCGCAGGGCAGCCTCCCGGGTGGCCGCGGACAGCGCCCGTGATGTTCTCGCCCCTGCCTCTGCTGCCGCCGCTGCCCGTCCGGAAGGCGACGGCGGGCTGGGCCTGGAGACCGCGGACCACGTGCCGCCCGCCGGCGTCGTCCGTGGTGGTGAGCCAGGCCGTGATTTGGAGGTGGGGGACGGGAGGCGTGTCGAGGCGTGAGTGAATGACGGCTTCCGGGGCGCGTCAAGGGGTCGCGCGTTCATCTGTCGAACGAACAACGTCCCTGATCCGGACGGGTGTTACGGCCGTACCAGTTCTGGCGTGAAGTCTTGACGGTGCCACAGGTCACCAGTTAACTCACGACGTGATCCAAGTCTTGAGTGGACCACGAGAGTAGAGGGACGTTCCATGCGAAGAACCGCCCTGCTCGCCTCCGCCGGCCTGCTGGCCGCACTGCTCCCGATGACCACCGCCGCCGGGGCGTCCGGCGCCGACGACCCCGGCCCCGGCCCCGCCCCCGTCCCGGTCGACCGCTTCGAGGGCGAGGTCCCCTTCGCGAGCCCGCCCGCCGAGGGCGTCTTCACCTGGGGCAGCGACACCGACGACCCGCCCGCCCTCCGGCTGACGGCCCGTGCGGACGCCCCCGAGGGCGACAAGGTCCTCACCGGCAGCTACGACATCAGCGGTTACGGCGGCTTCACCCACGACTTCGCCTTCGCGGAGCCCGCCCACGACTGGTCCGCCCACCGGGGCATCCGGTTCTGGTGGGAGGGCCGCGACAACGGCAGGAAGATCGCCTTCGAGATCAAGGACGGCGGGGCGAACGGAGAGGCGTCCGAGCTCTGGACGACCTCCTTCACCGACGACTGGACCGGCTGGAAACAGGTCGAGATCCCCTTCGCCGACTTCACCTACCGCACGGACTACCAGCCCGTCGGCGGCATCGACCAGGTCCTCGGACTGACGCAGATGTGGGGCTACGCCCTCACACTCCCGGCCGGCGCCCAGGGGCAGTTCGCCATGGACGACGTCGAGCTGTACGGCAGGGCCGACCAGTCCTTGCGCGCCTCCGTCACCACCGACGCCGCCGTCCACCCGGTGAAGGAGGGCGGCACCGCCGTGGTGAAGGTCTCCGTCGCCACCACCGGCGCCGCCCCGATCGACGAGCCCGTGACCGTCGGATACGAGAGTGCCGACGGTACCGCCGAGCCGGGCGGGGACTACACCCCGGTCAAGGGCGAGATCACCTTCCCGGCGGGCACGGTGTCCGGCGCGAGCCGCACCATCCGGATCCCGACCCTGCGCGACCGGTCCGCCGAAGCCGCCGAGACGATCCCCCTCGAACTCACGGTGACCGGCGCCAAGGCCCCCGCCGAGACCCCGCAGGTCGTCATCGACGCCCACGGACTGCCGTACCTGAACCCGAAACTGCCCGTGCAGAAGCGGGTCGCCGACCTCGTCTCCCGGATGTCCCTGGAGGAGAAGGCCGGACAGATGACCCAGGCCGAGCGCGGCGCGATCGGCACGGGTGGTGACATCGCCTCGTACGGCCTCGGGTCGCTGCTCTCCGGCGGTGGCTCCACGCCGACGCCCAACACCGCCGGGGCCTGGGCGAAGATGATCGACGGCTACCAGCTCCGGGCGCAGGCCACCCGGTTCCAGATCCCGCTGATCTACGGCGTGGACGCGGTGCACGGTCACAACAACCTCGTCGGCGCGACGGTCATGCCCCACAACATCGGCATCGGCGCCACCCGCGACCCCCGACTGGCCGAGCGCACGGGCGCGGTGACCGCGTCCGAGGTCCGAGCCACCGGAGTCCCGTGGGACTTCGCCCCCTGCCTGTGCGTGACCCGCGACGAACGTTGGGGTCGCTCGTACGAGTCCTTCGGTGAGGACCCGGCGCTCGTCGAGTCCATGGAGACGGTCATCCAGGGCCTGCAGGGCGCCCGCGACGGCCGGGACCTGAAGGACGACGACAAGGTCCTCGCCACCGCCAAGCACTTCGTCGGCGACGGCGGCACCGTGTACGGCTCCTCCACCACCGGCAGCTACACCATCGACCAGGGCGTCACCGAGGTCACCCGGCAGCAGCTGGAGGCCGTCCACCTCGCTCCGTACCGGACAGCCGTGGACCGGGGCGTCGGCTCGGTGATGCCCTCGTACTCGTCGCTCGACATCCTCGGCGACGGCCAGGGCCCGGTGAAGATGCACGCCCGCAGCGACATGATCAACGGTGTGCTGAAGGGCCGGATGGGTTTCGACGGCTTCGTGATCAGCGACTGGAACGCCATCGACCAGCTCCCCGGCGACTACGCCTCCCACGTCCGCACCTCGGTCGGCGCGGGCGTCGACATGATGATGGTGCCGTACTCGTACAGGGACTTCACGTCGACACTGATCGACGAGGCGAAGGCCGGGCGGATCACCGGGCAGCGGATCGACGACGCCGTGTCGCGCATCCTCACGCAGAAGTTCAGGCTGGGCCTCTTCGAGAAGCCGTACGCGGACACGAGCGGCGCGTCGCGGATCGGCTCGGCCGCGCACCGGGCCGTGGCGCGGCAGGCGGCCGCCGAGTCACAGGTGCTGCTGAAGAACTCCGGCGGAGTCCTGCCCCTGAAGAAGAACCAGAAGGTGTACGTCGCGGGCTCGGACGCCGACGACATCGGCAACCAGAGCGGCGGCTGGACCATCACCTGGCAGGGCGCCTCCGGCGACATCACGCAGGGCACGACGATCCTGGAGGGGATGAGGAAGGCCGGCGGCGACGTCACGTACTCCAAGGACGCCTCGGCGCCGACGGGCGGGTACGACGTGGGTGTCGTGGTCGTCGGCGAGACCCCGTACGCCGAGGGCGTCGGCGACGTCGGCAACGGCAACGACCTGGAGCTGACGGCCGCCGACCGGGCTGCCGTCGACAAGGTGTGCGCCGCGATGAGGTGCGCGGTGCTGATCGTCTCCGGACGGCCCCAGCTGATCGGCGACCGGCTCGGCGACATCGACGCGCTGGTGGCCTCCTGGCTGCCGGGCACGGAGGGTGACGGCGTGGCGGACGTCCTGTACGGCAGGCGGCCCTTCACCGGACAGCTTCCGGTGACCTGGCCGAGGTCCGAGGCCCAGCTGCCGGTCAACGTCGGCGACGCGGCGTACGACCCGCAGTTCCCCTACGGCTGGGGCCTGACGACGCTGACCAGGGTGCCGGACGGCGGGGTGGCGACCCTGAAGGGGCTGGCGGCCGCGGCGGCGGCGGCCGAGCGGGCCGGTGCCGACGAACTGGGACGCACACTGGTCGGGAAGGCCCGGCTCATCGTCCAGCGGAAGGTGGGCCAGGCCGTCACAGCGGCGGTCGCGAAGCCCTTCGCCGACGCGGACCACCTGCTGCTGACCGGCCGGTACGGAAAGGCGGTGGAGCGGCTGACGGCGGCGTACCGGGCGGCGCCGTAGCCACGGCGTTCCCAGCCGTCCCACAGGCCTTTCCCGAGGGCTTTCGGGTAGCTTCGAAGTATGAAGGTCGCACTATGGGCCCGAAGCTTCGCAGGACCGCTGATCGCACTGGCGCTCGTCGTCCTGACCGCTCTGGCGGTCCTGACGGCGGGCGTTCCGCGTGCCACCGCGGCCACCGGCGTCTCGGCCGTCGCCGAAGCCCTGCGCGAGAGCCCGGTCTACGTCGACCCGGAGGCGTCCGGCCAGCTCTCCCAGGCGGACGCGCACGCGCTCGAGCAGCAGATCGAGGACGCCGGAAAACCCCTGTTCGTCGCCGTGCTGCCGGCCGGCTACCCCACGGCGGACCTTTTCACGGACCTGCGCACCGCCACCGGTCTCACCGGCCTGTACGCGATCCGCCTCGGTGACCGCTTCGACGCCCGCGCCGACTCCTCGGTCCTGTCCCGCACCGCCGTCCAGAACCTGGTGAGCAGCGTCCGGAACGAGACCGACGCCAACACCCAGCTCACCGACTTCACCGACCGCGCCCTGGTCAACATGGGCGGCTCGGCCCCCGAGAGCTGGGGCTCCTCGGGCGGCGCCGGGGTCTCGTCCACCGCGCTGATCACGGCGGGCGTGGTGCTGGTCGCGGGCGGGGCGGGCGCGTACACCCTCGTACGGCGCAACCGCCGGCGGCGGGCGGAGGAGCAGCGAGCCGCCCTCGACCGGCTGCGGGTCGTCGTGGACGAGGACATCACGGCCTTCGGAGAGGAACTCGACCGCCTGGACTTCCGCCCGTCCGAACCGGGTGCCGACGACGGCATGCGCGCCGACTACGAACGCGCCCTGGACGCCTACGAGCAGGCGAAGTCGTTCATGGCGGCGGCGGGGAAACCCGAGGACGTCCGGGCCGTCACCCGGACTCTGGAGGACGGCCGCTTCTCCCTGGCCCGGCTGGCCGCCCGCCGTACCGGACGGCCGTTGCCCGAGCGCCGTCCCCCGTGCTTCTTCGACCCCCGCCACGGTCCCTCGGTCGGCGACGCCACCTGGACCCCATCCGGCGGAGCCACACGCGAGGTCCCGGTCTGCGCGGCGGACGCCACCCGTCTGGCCGACGGCCGCGACCCCGTGATCCGCGAGGTCGACAGTGAGTACGGCCGCCGCCCGTACTGGGAGGCCGGCCCCGCCTACGGGCCCTGGGCGGGCGGCTACTTCGGCGGCGGCATCCTCCCCGGCCTGCTCGTCGGCACGATGCTCGGCGGCCTCATGGCCACCCCGTCCTACGCCGCCGACTACGGCACCGGCTACGGCGACTTCGGCGGGGGCTACCAGGGCGGCGACGTCTCCGGCGCCGACTTCGACCCGGGTGACTTCGGCGGCGGCTTCGGGGACGGCGGGGGAGGGGACTTCGGCGGGGGCGGCGGCGGGGACTTCGGCGGCGGGTTCTGAGGTCCCGTCCCTCCGGTACCTCACACGCCACGGGCCCGGCGCGCGACGGCGCCGGGCCCGTGGACGTCGTACGACGCGGAGGTGTGCGTCAGAGCGAGGCCGCCGCCGCGGCGATGGCCGAGGCGAAGGTGGAGACCTCGGAGTAGACGCCGGGGGCGTTGGCCCGGGCACAGCCGATGCCCCAGCTCACGATGCCGACCTGGATCCACGCGTTGTCGGCGTCCCGGCGGAACATCGGGCCGCCCGAGTCGCCCTGGCAGGTGTCGGTGCCCCCGGCCGTGTACCCGGCGCAGATCTCGTCACTGGCGACGAGGCCGCTGTAGCCGCTGTACGTCCGACAGGTCGCGTCGCTCACGAACGGCACGGTGGCCTTGAGCAGGTAGCGCTGCTGGGCCCCGCCCTCGGTGGCCGAGCCCCAGCCGGCGATGGTGAAGGTGCCGGTGTTGTACTGCGTGGTGGTGGCGATCTTGAGGGTGGACTGGGTGGTGATGGGCGAGGCGAGCTTGATGAGCGCCCAGTCCTTGCCGTTGCCGTTGTAACCGGGGGCCCGGTAGACGTACGTCGACTTCACCTGGACCCGGCCGGTGGTGGACTGGAGGTCCACGACGCCGGCCGTGGCGGTGATGCCGGTGTTGGCGCCGGTCCCGCTGACGCAGTGCGCGGCGGTGAGCACGATCTGCTGGGTGTAGAGCGCGCCGCCGCAGCCCATGGAGAGCCGGACCATGAACGGGAACTCGCCCTGCGTCGCACGGGTACCGCCGACGACGGGCGAAGGGGCGGCCTGCGCGGCCGAGAGGGGCTGGAGGCTCGCTATCGCGAGCGCGGCCGCGCCGACGGCGGCGAATCTCCTGAGCGCTGTGAGGAGCTTCTTCAAGGTGCTGCCTTCCGTGGGGGGTTGGCTCTGACGTGAGCATGTCAACGCAGATCGCGCACCGCAAAGAAATGTCCATGCGCTGGCATGGCCAGGTCAAATCTGTTGCTGGATTATGGGAACCCCGCAAGCCCTCACGCAAGGGGGCTGATCCAGCCATGGTCAGCTGGCTGGCGGCCGGGCTCACCGGGTTCGGAGCCGGCCGCCAGCACCTCGTGAGCCGCTACCGGTCGTCAGTCCTGGGCCGCGGCCTTCGCGAAGCCGAGCAGCCCCTCGAAGTCGATCGCCCCCGGATCGCCGTGCGTGTTCTCCGGCACGTGCATGTGCCCGCACACCCCCTTGAACGCGTTCCAGCGCTCCCCGCCCATCCGCTGACCGCCCCCGTTCCCCGAGGACTTCGGGTACGCGGGCCACGACGCCGGTCCGCGCAGGGGTACATGGTGGTGGATGTTCATCCAGGCCAGGTACTCGGCGACGGCGCGCAGCGCCCACTCGGGCGCCTTCGGCCAGTAGACGTGGGCCTGGTCGCGGGCCGTCCACTTGGCGTGCAGGTCGGGGTCGCAGGTGCCGACGAGTTCCGCCTGGCAGACGTTCAGGGTGTTGGTCTCGACGCCGCCGCGCTTGTTCATCAGCGCGCGCGAGGAGACGTCGATCTCGAAGTGCTGGTACCACTTCAGCTTCCTGGCGGCGAAGTCCGGCACGGCCGTCAGGTTGGGCGCGACGGCGCCATCCTGGTAGTCGGGCAGCGAACGCCCCTCGGTGGTGTGCAGGACGATGACGTTGACCTCCATGCGGTCACCGCCGAAGTCGTCCTGGTACCAGTGGTCGCGGTTGGCGCCGGGGTAGTGCTGGGGTCCGGTCCTGGTGCTCATGCCTCGCGACTGTGACACGGAGCACACCAAGGGGCCGGGAGCTCTTCGCTTCCGACCCCTTTTGGATGCTTTCCGCCTTATTCGGCGGCGCGCTTAGGCGTTCTTGATCGCCGAGATGTCGAAGTTCAGCTTGATCTTGTCGGAGACCAGAACGCCGCCCGTCTCCAGGGCCGCGTTCCAGGTCAGGCCCCAGTCCGAGCGCAGGATCTCGGCCTTGCCCTCGAAACCGACGCGCTCGTTGCCGAACGGGTCCTTGGCGGCGCCGTTGAACTCCAGGTCGATGGCGAGCGGCCTGGTGACGCCGAGGATGGTGAGATCGCCGGTGATCCGGTAGTCGTCGCCGCCGAGCGCCTCCGTCGAGGTGGAGCGGAAGGTCATCGTCGGGAACTCGTCGGTCTTGAAGAAGTCGGCGGTCTTCAGGTGGCCGTCACGATCGGCGGACCCGGTGTCGATGCTGTCCATCCGGACGTCGATGGAGGCGCTGGACTTCGACGGGTCGGTGCCGTCCAGGTGCAGCGAGCCGGTGAAGTCGTTGAACTTGCCCTTGACGTTGGTGACCATCGCGTGGCGTGCGACGAAGCCGAACGTCGAGTGCGCGGGGTCGATCGAGTAGTCACCGGTCAGCGCGGCGAGCTCGGGGCTCACGGTGGCGGTGGCGGTCGGGTCGGTGTCCTTGCGGCCGAAGATACCCATGACGTGCTCCTTGGGGACGAGATCGAGGATGTTTAATCTTCAACGAGGTCAACCGTAGACCTATTCCGTTCAATGTTCAACTTCTTCTCGGATCGTGTCGCCGTCCGCCGGTCGGAATCGCGGCGCCCGACCGCCGACGGCCGACCGCCGTCCGCCGACCGGGCTCTCCGTTTCACTCCGGGGAGGGCATGTGCGTGGCTGGAATGTGAGCGGGGTCTCAACCCCTGGGTTTGTGAGACCCCTACAAGCCCCAGGCCCTCTGAGCAGTCGGAATGCCTGCATGTCCGGCCGGTTCTGTTCAGGGGTACCAGGAAAACGCGCCGGAGACTGTACGGAGTCGACGTCCCTCTTTCCTTGGTGGGCTTCGTAAGGTCACTACATGACCGTTTTGGAAGAGACGACGGGTGAGCCGACCGCGGTGCCTTCGGAACCCACGGATGCGCGCGGCCGCGTGGCCGAGCTGCACGAGATCCGTGCCCAGGCGCTGGCCGGCCCGAGCGAGAAGGCGACCCAGGCGCAGCACGCCAAGGGCAAGCTGACCGCCCGGGAGCGGATCGAGCTGCTCCTCGACCCGGGTTCCTTCCAGGAAGTCGAGCAGCTGCGCAGGCACCGGGCGACCGGGTTCGGCCTGGAGTCGAAGAAGCCGTTCACCGACGGTGTCATCACCGGCTGGGGCACGGTGGAGGGCCGTACGGTCTTCGTCTACGCCCATGACTTCCGCATCTTCGGCGGCGCGCTGGGCGAGGCCCACGCCACGAAGATCCACAAGATCATGGACATGGCCATCGTGGCCGGTGCCCCGCTGGTCTCGCTCAACGACGGCGCCGGAGCGCGTATCCAGGAGGGCGTCTCCGCCCTCGCCGGCTACGGCGGCATCTTCCAGCGCAACACCAGGGCGAGCGGGGTCATCCCGCAGATCTCGGTCATGCTGGGCCCGTGCGCGGGCGGCGCGGCCTACAGCCCCGCCCTCACCGACTTCGTCTTCATGGTCCGCGAGACCTCGCAGATGTTCATCACCGGACCGGACGTGGTCAAGGCCGTCACCGGCGAGGAGATCAGCCAGAACGGCCTCGGTGGCGCCGACGTGCACGCGGAGACCTCCGGCGTCTGCCACTTCGCGTACGACGACGAGGAGACCTGCATCGCGGAGGTCCGCTACCTCCTGTCGCTGCTCCCGCAGAACAACCGCGAGAACCCCCCGCGGACCGAGTCCACCGACCCGGCCGACCGCCGTGGCGACGTCCTGCTCGACCTGGTCCCGGCGGACGGCAACCGTCCGTACGACATGACCAAGGTCATCGAGGAGATCGTCGACGACGGCGAGTACGTGGAGATCCACGAGCGCTGGGCCCGCAACATCATCTGCGCGATGGCCCGCCTGGACGGTCAGGTCGTCGGCATCGTGGCCAACCAGCCGCAGGCCCTCGCCGGTGTCCTGGACATCGAGGCATCGGAAAAAGCTGCACGCTTTGTCCAGATGTGTGATGCTTTTAACATCCCGATCGTCACTTTCCTGGACGTCCCCGGGTTCCTCCCGGGTGTCGACCAGGAGCACGGCGGAATCATCCGGCACGGCGCGAAGCTGCTCTACGCCTACTGCAACGCGACCGTGCCGAGGATCTCGCTGATCCTGCGCAAGGCCTACGGAGGTGCCTACATCGTCATGGACAGCCAGTCCATCGGCGCCGACCTCACCTACGCCTGGCCGACGAACGAGATCGCCGTGATGGGCGCCGAAGGTGCCGCCAACGTCATCTTCCGGCGTCAGATCGCCGAGGCCGAGGACCCCGAGGCCATGCGGGCCCGCATGGTCAAGGAGTACAAGTCCGAGCTGATGCACCCCTACTACGCGGCGGAACGCGGCCTGGTCGACGACGTCATCGACCCCGCGGAGACCCGCGAGGTCCTCATCAAGTCGCTGGCCATGCTCCAGTCGAAGCACGCGGACCTGCCCTCGCGCAAGCACGGCAACCCCCCGCAGTAACCCCGGCAGATCCCACGGGTAACCCACTGGATCCCCTGCGGAAACCTCATCCACGGAGACTTGCACTCATGAACGCTCCCGACATCCGCGTCGAGAAGGGCCACGCCGAGCCCGAGGAAGTCGCCGCCATCACGGCGGTCCTCCTGGCCCGCGCGGCCGCCCAGTCGTCCCCGACCGAGACCCACCGAGGCCGCCCCAGGGCCGGCTGGCGCCGCCTGGAGCGCGAGGGCGGCTTCCGCGCCCCGCACAGCTGGCACTAGGCGCCGGCGCAGCGTCAAGCCGTAGCAACGCCGGGAAGGGGCCCCTCCGCAGGGAGGGGCCCCTTCTCCGTGCGTGCGACAGGGGCCCGTCCGGCCCGGCGCCGCCGATGACCGCCGTCCCGCGTCCCGCCGTCGCGGCGGACACACGCGTCCCGCCGTCGCGGCGGAAACAGGTGGGCGGCCCCTCCCGAGCCGGGAGGAGC
>NZ_JBHWUU010000037.1:0-81505 GCF_042737375.1 Streptomyces sp. NPDC060000 | reverse complement strand
CTTCGGGGCGGCGGCAGGCGCGGGCGCCGGAGCGGCGGGCGCCGGGGCGGCCGGAGCCGCCTGGGCAGGAGCCGGGGCGGCAGGAGCCGCCTGGGCCGGTGCGGCGGGCGCTGGGGGCGTGGTGGTCGCTGCGGCCCCCGCGGCCGCAGTGTCCGCCGGAGCCGAGGCGTTGGGGGCCCCCGGCTTGTAGTCGGCGAAGAAGTCCCACCAGGCACGGTCTACCGAGTTCGGGTCCTGGAGGTACTGCTGATAGATCTCGTCGACGAGCCACTCGTTCGGCCCGAACGCGGCAGCGGGATTCTTGCCCGCTTGGTCTGCGTCGGTCGAGATGCTCGATGCGTTACTGGGGGACTGTGGCGACACGGCGGCAACCGCCCTCTTCCGCTTCACAAGGTGATGGACAGCGGGAATAAAGGCTACGCCCCCTGGAGGGGGAAGGTCAGACCGGGCCGGTGCATCGTCGCGTAAGTCACATCGGAAAGCGCGTTTCGCGGCTGTAAATGGCGGGAAACAAGCGCGGTTGCGCGTCAAAAGGGTGTGTTGATGCCCGGTCCCGCACGCTCAGCGTGCGGGACCCGCGCCGACCTGGAACGGTCCGCTGCCTGATCACACGTGTCAGGCTGCGCGGACACAGGTGGATCTTGTGGCTCCGGTTCGAACTTTACGTCAATTTGGAACGGAAGACTCTCCCGGAAGAGTGACAAGAATCCGGCAGCCCCGCTCGGATTCGGCCACTCCGATCCGGCCGCCGTGAAGATCGACCGCCCAGCGGGCGATCGCCAGTCCCAGACCCGTGCCGCCGTCGCTGCCCGGTCCGTGCGGCCGGCGGACCGCTCCCCGGTTGAACCGTTCGAACACGCGGCGCCACTCCGAGCGCGGAATACCGGGCCCCTCGTCCAGGACCTCGAGCTCCAGCGACTCCGGCAGCGTCCCGCGCCGCGCCTTCACCGTCACCCGTCCGTGCGCGGGGCTGTGCTTGACGGCGTTGTCGATCAGGTTCGCGACGACCTGGTGGATGCGCTCCGGGTCCGCGTGCGCGGTCAGCTCCGGCGGGGACACGTCCAGGTGCAGATGGACGTCCGTGCGCGTGTGGTTGCCGCCCGAGCCCATCGTGGCGCGCGCCGAGGCGACCATGTTGGCCTCCTTCAGCACCCCGGACAGATACGGCCACACCTCGAAACGCCGCTTGCGCAGCGGGACGACGCCGTTGTCGAGGCGGGACAGGTCCAGCAGCGTCTCCACCAGCCGGCCGAGCCGCTCCGTCTGCTTCAGGGCGGTGCGCATCGTCTCGGGGTCCGCCTCGGCGATGCCGTCGACGACGTTCTCCAGGACGGCGCGCAGACCGGCGATGGGCGTGCGCAGCTCGTGCGAGACGTTGGCCACCAGCTCCTTGCGCTGCCGGTCCTGCGCCTCCAGCTCGTCCGCCATGACGTTGATCGTCTGGGCCAGGTCGCCCAGCTCGTCGCCGCGGTTCTCGCTCACCCGGCGGGTGTAGTCGCCGTGCGAGATGGACCGGGCCACCGTGTTCATCTCGTCCAGCGGCGCGGTGAGCGAATGTGCCACGAACTGCGTAATCAGCAGTGTGGCGATCATCGAGAAGACCGTGATGAAGCGCAGCTCCGTCTTGGTGTGCACCGCGATCATCGACAGACCGGTGGTGATCAGCACCGAGATGACGACCAGCGCACCCAGCTTGGTCTTGATCGAGAACGGGCGTACGTGGCCCCAGGACTCCCCGGTTCCGGGAGCGGGGCTTCTCGGTCCGTCCGGCCCGGAGCTCATGGCGTCGGCGTCTCCAGTGCGTAGCCCACCCCGTGCACCGTGCGGATCCGTTCGGCGCCGATCTTCCGCCGCAGCGCCTTGATGTGGCTGTCGACGGTACGGGTGCCGGAGGCGTCCGCCCAGTCCCAGACCTCCGCGAGGAGCTGCTCACGGGAGAGCACCGCGCGCGGGGTGTTCGCCAGGCAGACCAGCAGGTCGAACTCGGTGGGCGTGAGGTGCACGTCCTCCGAGCGGACCCGCACCCGGCGCTGCGCGTGGTCGATCTCCAGCTCGCCGAGCCGCAGGATCCCGCTGCGCGGCGTCGTCGCCGCGATCGCCGCCCGCTCCACCCGGCGCAGCAGTACGTGCACGCGTGCCGCCAGCTCCCGCATCGAGAACGGCTTGGTCATGTAGTCGTCGGCGCCCACGCCGAGCCCGACCAGCATGTCGGTCTCGTCGTCGCGCGCGGTGAGCATGAGCACCGGCACCGGACGGGCGGCCTGCACACGGCGGCAGACCTCCAGACCGTCGAAGCCGGGCAGCATGATGTCGAGGATCAGCAGGTCGGGCTGCCAGGCCTCTGCCGTGTCGACGGCCGCCGGGCCGTCACCCGCCGTTTGCACGAGGAATCCCTCGGCGCGCAGGCGGGCCGCGATGGCGTCGACGATCGTCGCGTCGTCCTCGACCACCAGAACGCGCCGCTGCGCGCCCGGTGTGGCTGTCGCCGTGCTGTTGTGTGCGGTGTGTGTCTGCTCCATCGCCCGCCCCTGAGTGTGCTTTCCGGAACCAGTGGGGTGATCCCATGTCTGCGCATGACTGCGGTTGACGCGTAAATGATCGGCGTCAGGGGTGCAGCGTACGGGGAGTCACCACGGCTTTGCTATCCAGGCCTGACGGCGAGGTGTACGACGTCCGGCACGCCTCGGGCAACCGGGATCTCTTCGGTACGCACCTGTTGGAACCCGGCATTCCGCATGGTTCCCTCGAATTCCGGAGAGGGACGGGCCGACCACACCGCCAGTACCCCACCGGGTCTCAACACCCGTGCGCAGCCAGCCAGTCCGGCCGCGGAGTAGAGGCTGTCGTTGCCCTCGGTGACGGTCCAGCCGGGCCCGTTGTCGATGTCGAGGCACATCGCGTCGAATGTGTCGCATGTCTCATTGACGTAGTCGAGCAGATCCGCCTCGACGATCTCGGACCGGGAGTCGGCGAGGGCGTCCGCCGACAGCGCGGCCAGCGGGCCGTCGAGATGCCAGTCGATGACGGCGCGCTCGCGCTCCACGACCGTGACCCCGCCCCAGCGGGGATCGGCGGTGGCGTGCGCGAGGGAGAAACCGACACCGAGGCCGCCGATCAGCAGGTCCGGCGAGGGGCGGCCGTCCAGCGCGGCCAGCGCGGCGTCGACCAGCAGCCGTTCCGAGCGGCCGTCCGAGGTGTCCATCAGGAAGCAGCCGTTGGCGATGATCTGGAGCAACTCCCCGTGCCGGCGCAGGACGACCTCACCGTAGGGGCCCTCGCGACGGTCCAGCACAACGGGTGCGTCGGGGATGTCGTACGGGATGGGCATCGGCCCATCCTGGCACTTCCCTGGCCGTTCGTTGAGGGAATTCCGTGTGCTGCGGATGGGATTGACGTATGTCCGTTCGGAACGGGTTGGCGGCACGTACGGAACGTTTAGGAGTCGGCCGGGAGAAGCCTCAGAGCTTGCTGTGAATCCGCTCAGGCGTGGCGTCGGTCACAGACAGCGGACAGCCGCGGCGCGAAAAGTGAGGTGAAACGGAAGGAGGGCCTCACGGTGGAACGTACGGCCGCACCCACGAGCCCGCCCCCGCCCGATGTCCGCGGGCTGCTGGACGGCATCCCGGCCCAGCACGCCCCGCCCCGCACCGTGCCGCCCGTTGCACCGCCCGCCGTGCCGCCCGTTGCACCGTCCGCCGTGCCGTCCGTTGTACCGCCCGTTGTGCCGCTCGCCCTGCCGCTCGTAGGGGCGGCCCCCCGCCGCCGGTACCGGGTCCCCGCCCCCTTCGCCCTCTCGTACGCGGCCGTCCTCGCCGTCACCTCCTATGTCACCGCGCACGCCGACCCGGCCCTCGTGCACGCCCTGCACCAGGGCTCGAGCACCGATGTCGCCCATCTGGTGCGGACACCCGTACTGGTGCTGGTGGCCAGCGCGCTGTGGGTGGCGGGCGGCTTCGCCTCCCCGTTCACGGTGGGCTTCCTGGTGGTCCTCACCGCGCTGGAGCGGCGCATCGGCGGCGTCCGTACGGCCGTCGTCTTCCTGCTCGGGCATGTCCTGGCCACCCTCGCGACCGAGGTCCCGGTGGGCCTGGCGGTGCTCGCCGGCCGGCTGCCCGACAGTTCGCTGCACCGTCTCGACTACGGCATCAGCTTCGGCGTCGCCGCGAGCGTCGGCGCCCTGGCGGGCCTGCTCGGGCCGTGGCTGCGCGGGCCGCTCCTCGCCGCCTTCGGCGGGATGCTGCTCCAGGACCTGATCGCCTTCACCGACCCGCTGACGAACTGGGGGCACCTGATCGCACTGGCGATAGGCGTCGCCACCTGGCCGTGGATCCGGCGCTGGGGCAGGGCCTGACCGCTGCCCGGCTCACGGCGACCAGACGTACGGCGTCATCTTGGTGAGCGTGCGGAAGCCCATCCCGCGCAGCAGGGGCGCGCTGTCGGCCGAGGCGTCCACATGCAGGTACGGGATCCCGTGGGCGGCGGCGAGGACGAGGCGGGCGGCCACGAGGGCCCGGTAGATGCCCCGGCCACGCCACCCGGCGAGCGTCGCGCCGCCCAGCAGCGTGCCGAACTCCGTGCCGGGGCGCACCGACAGCCAGCCCGCCGAGACCAGCACGCCGTCCGCCTCGGCGACCAGCACGACGGTGTCCCGCGGGGCCGCGGCGACCCGCGCGATCAGATCGCCGCCGAGGCCGCTCAGGTCCACGCCCCAGACCGCCGACTGCAGCGCCGCGACGGCGAGCAGGTCGGCGTCGTCGGTGACCCGGCGCAGCGTCACGCCCGGCGGCAGCGGCGGCTCGGCCCGGTGTACGGCCGTGTGCGCGACGACGGCGGCCAGGACCGTCTCCTGCGGCCCGGGCGCGAAGCCCGCCGCGCGCAGCCGGTCGGGGAGGTCGGCCGGGGTGTCGTGGCCGCGCATCCGCCATTCCACCGCCTCGCCGCGTGCCGCGAAGAAGTCCCGCTGCCGGGCGATCAGTTCGTCCAGTTCGCTGCCGCGCAGCCCCAGCTCCCGGGGTGCGGTCACCAGCGCCCGCAGCGGGCCCGCGATACGGGTCAGCGGACCGTCGGGAGGGTGGGTGACCGCGGTCGGCGGAGCGCCGCGCAACTGGGCGTCGTACGCGGCGAGCAGCGTCTGCGTGTCCGTCATGAACGGTGACGTTAGTCGTCGGTCATCGGTCGTCGGTCGCCGGTCGCCGGTCGCCGGTCGGGTCGTCGGGGTCGGTCGTCGGTCGTCAGTCGTCGAACTGGACTGTGCCGTTCTCGTGGAGGGTCGGGTGGAGCTTCATGGGGCCGTACTCGTCGACGTCCGACGGGCGGGGCGGCTCGGGGCCGTCAGGGCCCAGGCGGACCATCCGTTCGACGCGGCAGATCCGGAACAGGCGGCCCTCCACCCTCGCCTCGTCGGCCCGCCCGGCGGCCCGGAACGCCTCCGCGGCCCGTGCGTAGAGAACCTTCTTGTGTTCGTCGAAGCGGTAGAGCATCGCCCAGACGCGGGCCATCCCCTCGTACAGCGAGCGGCGCGCCTCGTGCGGGGTCGCCGCAAGCGACCCGCACGGGGTCCAGCCGGAGTCGTCGCGTTCGGCCACCGAGAAGCCGACGGGGAGGCGCACCACGTCCGGATGGGTCCGGGCCGCCCACTCGGAGTCCGCGCGCACGTCGGAGGGGAAGCGGGCGCCCGTGTACGTGAAGTCGCGCAGGCCCAGCCGGAGGGCGCCCGCCATCGGGCCCTCGTCGCGGTCGGGGTCCAGGACGTAGCCCACGTCCGGTGAGGGGGCGGCGCCCGGGTCCTCCCACGAGGGGTCCGGGGGCTCGAGGTCGGTGGGCCGGGGCGGCTCCAGACCGTCGTCGCCGGTCCGGGCGAACTCGTCGCCGCGCACCACCCGGTAGCGCACGCCCAGCGCCTCCACCTCGTCGGCCGGAGCCCGCTCCAGCACGGCCACGGCCGCCAGCAGCTCACGCCGGACGGCCGGGTCGTCGGGGCCGTCCTTCGCCTTGAACCACAGGTGCGAGTTCAGCCCGTCGCGGGCCTGCTGGGGCATGCCGTCCACCACCGGCTTCAGCAGCCGCCAGCCCGGCTCGGCGGCGGCCGGGTCCCGCGCGGCGATACCGAAGACGGGTCCGCGCAGCGCGATGTGCGGATAACGCCGCGAGGCCTCGACGGCGTCCGCCTCCGTTACCCAGGCGACGGGGTCGTCACGGCGGACCAGGTCGGCGTGGAGGGCGTCGAGACGTCGCTTCCAGTCATCGGTCATACGCGCATTGTGGTCGGGGTGGCAGGCCGCTTCGGGGTGAATGCCGGAAGTGGGCGGGGTACGGGGAGGGGGCGCGAGGGGCGTGCCCCGTCGTGCGGCACCGAAGGGTGCGCCCTCTCGGCCGCCGGACGTCACCCCCGTGTGTCTCCCGTGAACTCGGCGCTGGTCAGCGCTGACTCGACGCGCCAGCCCAGGGACTCGTACAGTGCCCGCCCCTCGGGTGTCGCGCCCAGGACACCGGTCCGGGCGCCCTGTTCGGCCGCCGCGCGGTGGAGCGTCCGCATGACGAGGGCGCCGAGTCCGCGGCGGCGGTGGCCGGGGGACGTCTCGATCTGGTCGACGACCGCCGTCGCGCCGGTCGGGGCGATCTGGCCGCGCGCGGCCAGGGAGCCGTCCGGGGCGGCGATCATGGTGCGGGTCACGCCGCCGCGCGACCAGGTGCGCGTCCGGTAGCCGGCGGGGGTGGAGCCGGGTGGGGCGTCCGTGAGCGGGGCCGTCATCAGGAAGCCGGCCTCGGGGTCGATCCACCAGCCGGGCCCCAGCCAGGGCCCGGCCACCGCCGGATCGGCGAACACCTTCAGCCACACGCCGGCCCCGGTCACCGCGCCCGCCACCTTACGGACGGCCGGCCCGGTAACGGCGTCGTCCGTCGTACCGAGCACGTGCCGGGTGACGTGATGGATTCCCGTTCCCACGTCGACGGTCCAGCCCCACGGCTCGGCCACGGGCGGCGCCGCCCCGCGCGACACGACCCAGCCGTCCACCCATGCCTGGACGAACCGATTCATATGGACCCCCTGGTAATAGTCTCGAAGGCTTGATGCCTATTACCGCTGACCGTATGTCCGAAGCGCTTCGGGGCGACAGCCGTGATCGCCCACAGCGAACGGGACGCATCGCGGGGAACAATCGCGGACTCACGTGCATTGAGTCGGCATAGCTCAACTTGACTGCCGAAGGGGAGATCATGGCATCGACGTCCGCTCCGCTCATCCTGCCCGTACTGCCTCTCGACGACGAGGTCGTGCTCCCCGGCATGGTGGTTCCGCTGGACCTCAACGACACCGACGTGCGCGCCGCGGTGGAGGCCGCTCAGGCCGCCGCCCGTTCGGAACCCGGGAAGCCCCGCGTACTGCTGGTGCCGCGCATCGACGGGACGTACGCGAGCACCGGTGTGCTCGGCACCGTCGAGCAGGTCGGCCGACTGGCCGACGGCGACCCGGGCGCGCTGATCCGCGGCCGCGGCCGCGTACGGATCGGCGCCGGCACCACCGGGCCGGGTGCGGCCCTGTGGGTCGAGGGGACGACGGTCGACCAGGCCGTCCCCGAGCCGCTGCCCGGTCATGTCGCCGAACTCGTCAAGGAGTACAAGGCGCTCGCCACCGCCTGGCTGCGCAAGCGCGCCGCCTGGCAGGTCGTCGACCGCGTCCAGGCCATCGACGACGTCTCCGCGCTCGCCGACAACTCCGGCTACTCGCCGTTCCTGACCACCGAACAGAAGGTGGAGCTCCTGGAGACCACCGACCCGGTGGCCCGGCTGAAGCTCGCCACCCAGCAGCTGCGCGACCACCTCGCCGAACAGGACGTGGCCGAGACCATCGCCAAGGACGTCCAGGAGGGCGTCGACAAGCAGCAGCGCGAGTTCCTGCTGCGCCGCCAGCTGGAAGCCGTCCGCAAGGAGCTGCGCGAACTCAACGGCGAACAGGAGGGCGAGGAGTCCGACGACTACCGGGCCCGCGTCGAGGCCGCCGACCTGCCCGAGAAGGTCCGCGAGGCCGCCCTCAAGGAGGTCGACAAGCTGGAGCGGTCCAGTGACCAGTCGCCCGAGGGCTCCTGGATCCGCACCTGGCTGGACACCGTCCTCGAACTCCCGTGGAACGAAAGGACCGAGGACCGGTACGACATCCAGGGCGCCCGCGCCGTCCTGGACGCCGAGCACGCCGGCCTGGACGACGTGAAGGAGCGGATCACCGAGTACCTCGCCGTGCGCAAGCGGCGCGGTGAGCGCGGCCTGGGCGTCGTGGGCGGGCGGCGCGGCGGTGCCGTGCTCGCGCTCGTCGGCCCGCCCGGCGTCGGCAAGACCAGCCTCGGCGAGTCCGTCGCCCACGCGATGGGCCGCAAGTTCGTCCGTGTCGCCCTCGGCGGCGTCCGGGACGAGGCCGAGATCCGCGGCCACCGCCGTACGTACGTCGGCGCGCTCCCCGGCCGGATCGTACGGGCGATCAAGGAGGCCGGGTCGCTGAACCCGGTGGTGCTCCTCGACGAGATCGACAAGGTGGGATCCGACTTCCGGGGCGACCCGGCGGCCGCCCTGCTCGAGGTCCTGGACCCGGCGCAGAACCACACGTTCCGCGACCACTACCTGGAGGTCGAGCTCGACCTGTCGGACGTGGTCTTCCTCGCCACCGCCAACGTGCTCGAAGCCATCCCGGAGGCCCTGCTCGACCGTATGGAGCTGGTCCGCCTCGACGGCTACACCGAGGACGAGAAGGTCGTCATCGCCCGTGACCACCTGCTCCCGCGCCAACTGGAGCGGGCGGGCCTCGACAAGGACGAGGTGGCCCTCGACGAGAGCGCGCTGCGCAAGCTCGCCGGCGAGTACACCCGCGAGGCGGGGGTGCGCACCCTGGAGCGGTCCATCGCGCGGCTGCTGCGCAAGGTCGCGGCCCAGCACGAACTGGGCCAGCGGGAACTGCCGTTCACGATCCGTGACGAGGATCTGCGCGCTCTGATCGGCCGGCCGCACCACGTGCCCGAGTCCGCCCAGGACCCGGCCGAGCGCCGGACCGCGGTGCCCGGTGTCGCGACCGGTCTCGCGGTCACCGGCGCCGGTGGTGACGTCCTCTTCGTCGAGGCGTCGCTGGCCGACCCGGAGACGGGCGCGGCGGGCCTGACCCTCACCGGTCAGCTCGGCGACGTGATGAAGGAGTCGGCGCAGATCGCGCTCAGCTTCCTGCGCAGCCACGGCGCCGAACTGGAGCTGCCGGTGGGCGACCTGAAGGACCGGGGCGTGCACATCCACTTCCCGGCGGGCGCGGTCCCCAAGGACGGCCCGAGCGCCGGCGTCACCATGACGACGGCCCTCGCGTCCCTGCTGTCCGGGCGGCTCGTCCGCACCGACGTGGCGATGACCGGCGAGGTCTCCCTGACCGGCCGGGTCCTGCCGATCGGCGGCGTGAAGCAGAAGCTGCTCGCCGCGCACCGGGCGGGCGTCACCACGGTGATCATCCCCAAGCGCAACGAGCCCGACCTGGACGACGTCCCGGCGGAGGTGCTGGACAAGCTGGACGTCCACGCCGTCACGGACGTCCGCCAGGTCCTGGAGCTGGCGCTCGCGCCCGCCACGAGCGGTGCGGCGTCGGAGGTCCCGGTCGCGGCGTGACGACCGCGCCCCCCGGCGGGGCGCCGTCCGCGGTGATCGGACGGGGAGGGCCCGGGTCCTGTGACGGAGACCCGGGCCTTCCCCGTGTCCGGCGCGCAGCCCTGGGCACCGCCACCGGCCCGGGCCTGCGAAATACTGAGTGAGCTGCACCGATGGCAGCGACCGGCGAGATCAGGGGTGCTGACGTGCACGAGGACACAGGCGGCGAGACACCGTCGCGTGGTGTGGAGCAGGGCGACCGGGAGTTCCTGTCGCTGGAGCGGGAGCTCACGGTGCTGCTGCGCCGCGCCCGCGCCAATCAGGGGGAGATGGCCCGCGAGGTCCACCCGGACCTGGAGCCCGCCGCCTACGGGCTGCTCGTCCGGCTCGAGGAGTGCGGCCGTCAGCGCGCCACCGAACTGGCCGGCTACATCGGCATCGGCAAGGCCACCATGTCCCGCCAGCTGCGCGCCCTGGAGCAGCTCGGCCTGATCGCCCGTGCGCCGGACCCGGCGGACGGGCGCGCCTGGCTGGTCGACCTCACCGAAGAGGGCCGGGTACGGGTGAGCCGGGTCCGCGAGGCCCGCCGCGAGCGGTACGTCAGCCACTTCTCCGACTGGGACCGCAGAGAGGTGGGAGAACTGGCCCGGCTGCTCGGCCAGCTGAACCGGGGCATGGAGAAGTGACCCGCAGATGACCTGGAGGGGACCCGGAGGGCACTCCGGCACCCCTCACAGTTCCACGCACACCACTGTCGCGTCGTCGTGCGTCTTCGCCCGGCGGAGCAGGGGCCGTCCGGCGCGGTCGTCCGCCCGCTCCAGTGCCCGGACCCGCTCCACCAGCGCCCGCGCCCCTTCCTCGTCGACGAGGGCGAACAGGTCGGTCCAGCCGCCCTTGCGGAACAGCTCCGCCCAGCGGGTGGCCCCGTCCGACAGCGCGGCCAGCGAGCGGACCTCCCCGCGCGGCACGCTCCCGGTGACCGCGCGGGCGGCCACGCCGGGGTCGGCCGCGGCCGTGAAGAACCCGCCCTCCCGGTTGCGGAGCGTGCCGTCGACGACCTCGGCGCTCCGCAGCAGGGCGCGCGGCAGGCGGGCCAGCCGGTCGTCCTGGACGGGCGTGACCGTGCCGTCCGGGGCCGCCAGCAGGAGCGTCGCGTCGCACAGGAGCAGGTACTCGACGGTCCGCGGCGACCAACGCGCCAGGACCACGGTGGCCTGAGGGGTGCGCGGGTGAGAAAGGTCACAGGTCCCCGCATGGGCCCCGGCGGTGCGCGCGATGGCCCGGGCGAGCGCCTCGGCCAGCGGAACATCCGGGAGTGAAACGGTCAGTTCGGTCAGGGCGCCGCCCAACCGCGCGGTGAACCAGGCGACCGAATGCAGACAGCCCGCGCCGTCCGGCGGCGGCGTCACTCCGTCCAGGAGGACGAGCGAACCGCCCTGCCCGGAGGCGGGAAGTCCGACGCTCGCGAAGTCCTCGTTGGGGCGGGCCGGATCGCCGGCCTCCGACACAAGTTCCGTGCGCATTCGGCCAGTCTGCACGACCCCTTCACAGCCTTCGCGGAAGGCTGGCATTGTTCCCCGAACTTACGTACCACCGCAGGTCAGACGCCTGGTTTGGGCGGGAATGAAGCACTCCGGGAAGACGTGGCGGCGAATACTGTCAAAGCACGCCGCCCACGTCCAACCGGCCAGCCGCGCAAGGCCGCTGCACACGCCGGAGGAACTTGCCCGCCCGCTCCTCTCCGATGTTCACTCCTTCGGGTGGCGGGGCAAGCGATGCACGGCCCCTGCCCACCGGCACTGGGAGGGTCGGGAACCGTACCGGACGTACGCACCAGTTGACGGAGCGTCACTTCCGGCCCATGGCACACGAGTCAGGAATGCGAGCACCGGTGCAGAAGTCGCGGCCTCGGCGTACGGGCAGGCAGACGGCCTCCGAGGGGGGCGCGGAGCGCACCCCTGTCGGCAAGGGCCGTCCGACCCATGTACGCAACCGGCTGATCGTCGCGGTGGCCGTCGTGGCCGCCGCCATCGCCGGGGCGGGCGCCCCCTCCATCCTCGCCGCCTCCGGGCAGCTGAAGGACTCCCAGGACCTGGTCACCCTGGCCGAACAGACCCAGGACGCCCTCGCCCTCGCCCAGTCCCTGGCCGACGAGCGCGACGAGGTCACCACCTACGTGGCGGCCGGCCGGGTGAAGTCCAAGGCGCCCTCCACGCAGGGCAGCGCCCGGGTGGACCGGCAGTCGCGCGAGCTGACCGCCGACACGGACGTCTCCGCCGCGCTGCGCGAGGCCCTCGCCGCCGTGCCCTCCGTGCGCCAGTCCGCCCTCACCGGCAAGGACACGGCGCTCCAGGCGCACGAGGCGTACTCCAAAGCCATCACCGCACTGCACGCGCTCGTCGACCGGCTGGCGGAGCAGATGCCGCCGCGCGCGGGCTCCGGCGCGTACGCCCTCGCCGAGCTCGACACCGCCGTCCAGCAGGCCTCCGCGACCCGGGGACTGCTGCTCGCGGCGCTGAACGTGCCGACGACCACCAAGAGCGAGTACGACCCCGTCACCGGCCGGTCGAGCACCGAGAAGGTCTCCTCCGGCGCCGACACCAAGCTGCGCGACGCCCTCACGGCCGCCGCGCAGCAGGCCCGGCTGCGCTCCGACGCGGCCCTCGCGGACTTCCGGGAGGGCGCGCCGCAGGACGCGGTGGCCGCGTACGACTCCACGGTGACCGGCGGTGACGTCGACACCGCCGAGGCCTACCTCGCCTTCCTCACCGACCAGCCCGAACTGAGCGCCCGCGAACTCGACACCGGCGTCAAGAAGCTGGACGCCGCGCTCTCCGCCCGGGTCGACCTGATGCGCGGGGTCGAGTCCTCCCTGTACGGCCAACGCGGCCAGGACCTCGCCGGGTTGCGGGACGACGACGTCACCGACCTCGAACTCCGGGTCACCCTCCTCGGGGCCCTGATGCTGCTGGCGATCGTGGTCGCCACCGGCATGGCGCGCAGCCTCACCCGCCCGCTGTCCGTCCTGCGCAGGGGCTCGGCGAGGCTGGCGGAGGCCGAGAACCCGGCAGCGGAGGAACCGGTCCGGTTCACCGGCCGCAACGACGAGTTCGCCCAGGTCGTCCGCTCCGTCAACGCCCTGCACGAGCACGCCGTGGCGCTCCACGAACGGGTCGGCACCCTGGAGGCCGACCGCAAGCACCTCGTCGGGCAGCGCCAGCGGATGGCCGACGCGCGCGAGGAGCTGCGCGCCGAACTCGACGGTTCCGCCGCCCAGCTGGCAGGCCTGCGCGACAGCATCAGCGGTACCTTCGTCAACCTCGCGCTGCGCACCCTCGGCCTTGTCGAACGCCAACTGGCCGTCATCGAGGGCCTGGAGGAGCGCGAGCAGGATCCCGACCGGCTGGCCACGCTCTTCAAGCTCGACCACTTCGCCACGGTCATGCGCCGCCACAGCGAGAACCTGCTGGTCCTGGCCGGCACGGAACACGTCCAGCAGCACGCGGGCCCCATCCCGCTGGTGGACGTGGTCCGCGCGGCGGTCAGCGAGATCGAACGCTACGAGCGGGTGCGTATCTCCGCGCTCCCTCCGCACGCGCACGTGGCGGGCTTCGCCGCGGACGACCTCTCCCATCTGCTGGCCGAACTCATGGAGAACGCCACCTCGTTCTCCCCGCCGGACCTGCCCGTCGAGGTCTCCGGCTGGCTCCTGGAGAACGGCGAGGTCATGCTCTCCGTCCAGGACGAGGGCATCGGCGTGGCCGAGGAGCGGATGAGCCGCCTCAACGCCCGCCTCGCCGAGTTCGACCCGGAGGCGCCGTACGACCAGGAGGGCGAGGAGGGTCTCGGCCTCGGCCTGTTCGTGGTGGCCCGGCTCGCCCACCGGCACGGGGTGCGGGTGCGGCTGCGCGAGCAGAAGCAGGGCGGAGTGGCGGCGGTCGTCGTCCTGCCGACGGCGCTTCTCGCCGCGGCCCCGGCCGCCGCGGTCCCGGTGACGAGCCCGGCGTCCGCCGCCCCGCAGTCCTTCTCGCTGCCGGGCGCGGACGCGGAAGCCAACTCCAACGTCCTGCCGGGCCGCACCAAGCCCGCGGACCCACTGGTCGCACTGGCGGAGAGGGCGGTACGAGAGGCCCGCCCCACCCCGCACCCACCCGAGCGGCCCTCGGCGCAGCCCTCCTCCGACACCCCGACGGCAACTCCGTCCGGGGCGCCGGAAGAGACCGCGGCCCAGTTCCCGGCCGAGACGCCGGTGGCGATTCCGTCGCAGGCTCCGGCGCAGACGTCGGCGCAGCCCTCCTCCGACACCCCGACGGCAACTCCGCCCGGGGCGCCGGAAGAGGTCTCGGCCCAGTTCCCGGGTGTGCCTGCGCAGACCTCGCGGCGGAGTCCGGCGGGGCCGACGCGGGCCCCGGTGGAGACGCCGGCCGAGACCACGATGGAACTGCTGCTGCCGAGCCCGCAGGGCGAGGGAGCGGCAGAGGAGCAGCAAACCGCCGGCGGCCTCCGCCTCGACCTCGGCCAGGCGTCCACCGCCGGCGGCGACGGCATCCCGCAGGGGCCGCCCGCACCCGACTGTGAACTCGCCGGAGGCGGAGGCGGAGGCGGAGGCGAAGCCGAGGCTGAACACACCCGCACGCCGGACGCCCCGGAAGACCTCGTCACGGACAAGGGCCTGCCGAAGCGCACTCCCAAGATCACCGCACCCACCCAGGCCCCGCGTCAGCGGACCGGTTCCGTCGACGCGGACGCCCTCCGCCGCCGGCTGGGCGGCTTCCGCCGGGGGGCGGAGGCGGGCTACCGCGACGTGGAAGCGGAGATCGCCGACCGGACGGGCCAGAACCAGGTTCCGTCCCCCGAAGCAGCACGCAACGCTCGTCACGCAGCTCAAGAAGTACACGCACACGCCGAAGAAGACACGGGGGGCACAGTCGAGGAGGCAAGCAGTTGACCGCGCCCAGTACCTTCGGACTGAGCAGTGAAGCCCGTAACCTGCACTGGCTGTTGACCAACCTCGTGGAGGAAGTACCCGGCATCCAGTCCGTCGCCGTCGTCTCCTCGGACGGCCTGCTCCTGCTGTCCTCGGACCCAGGCCGCAACCTCGAGGCACGCGAGGTCCGCGAGGCCAAACCCTCCGGCCCGCGAGGCTCCTCCGCCGACCTCGCCACCATCGTCTCCGGCATCGGCAGCCTCACCATCGGCGCCGCCAAGCTCATGGCGTTCGGCGGGGTGAAGCACACCATGATCGCGATGGACGAGGGCAGCCTCTTCGTCATGTCGATCAGCGACGGTTCGCTCCTCGGTGTGCACGGTTCCGCCGACTGCGACATGAGCGTGGTGGCGTACCACATGGCCCTCTTCGTGGGCCGCGCCGGCCATGCCCTGACCCCGGAACTGCGCAGCGAGCTACGGCAGTCCCTGGAGTCCCGGACCACGGGTGGTGTCCGATGAACGCCGTCCCGCGGCAGCCCGAGGGCGACCGGCAGCTGCTCCCCGTCCGCGGCGGCGACCGCAAGCCGGCCCGGGTGCGCCCCTACTCGCTCACCGGTGGCCGTACCCGCTTCGGTCACGTCCTGCTGGTGGAGACGTTCGTGGCGGCCCTCGAAGCGCCCGAAGAACGCAAGGAACTGACGAACGGTTCGCTCAGGTCCACGGTCATGCCGGAACTGCGGGCCATCGTCGAACTCTGCCGCCGTATGCGCACGGTGGCCGAGATCGCCGCGCTGCTGAAGATGCCGCTCGGCGTGGTCCGGGTGCTCCTCAGCGACCTCGCGGACCAGGGAAAGATCCGTGTGTACGGCACCGGTACCGCTCACGGTACGGGCCGTCCCGACCGCGCTCTGCTGGAAAGGGTGCTGAGTGGACTCCGTCGTCTCTGACGCCTCCTCCTTTGGCGTCGCCCCCCTCGTCGAGCCCGTGACGGAGCCCGACGAACCCCTGCAGCCCTGGCAGACGGACCGCACCCGTGCCCCCATCGCCACGAAGATCGTGGTGGCGGGCGGTTTCGGCGTCGGCAAGACCACCCTCGTGGGCACCGTCTCGGAGATCGAGCCCCTCCAGACGGAGGCGCTGATGACCGAGGCCAGCGAGGAGACCGACGACCTCACCGGCACCCCGGAGAAGGTCACCACCACGGTCGCCATGGACTACGGCCGGCTGACTCTCGACGACGACCTGGTGCTCTACCTGTTCGGCACGCCGGGACAGCAGCGGTTCTGGTTCATGTGGGACGACCTGGTGCGCGGCGCGATCGGCGCGGTCGTGCTGGCCGACACCCGACGCCTCAAGGACTGCTTCCCGGCGCTGGACTACTTCGAGAGCTGCGGGCTGCCGTACGTCGTCGCCGTCAACCACTTCGACGGCAGCGAGCTGTTCGAGCCGGTGGACGTGCGGGAGGCGCTGACCATCCCCGCGCACATACCTGTCATGATCATGGACGCGCGGCGCCGGATCTCGGTGATCGAGACCCTCCTGGCCCTGGTGGGCCACGCGCTCGACGAAACCCCCGAGTAAGGCCCTTCAAGGAGAGTTCCCCGCATGCGGAAGATACTCGTCGTCGGAGCCGGCCAGTCCGGTCTCCAGCTCGCCCTCGGCCTCCAGTCGCACGGGTACGAGGTCACCCTGATGTCGAACCGCACGGCTGACGAGATCCGCTCCGGCCGGGTCATGTCGACGCAGTGCATGTTCCACACGGCCCTCCAGCACGAGCGCGACCTCCAGCTGAACTTCTGGGAGCAGCAGGCCCCGAAGATCGCCGGACTCGGTGTCTCGGTCGCGGCCCCCGGCTCGCACGACCCGGGCCCGACCCAGCGCGCGATCGACTGGCTGGGCAGGCTCGACGGGTACGCGCAGTCCGTCGACCAGCGGGTGAAGATGGCCGGCTGGATGGAGACGTTCGCCCAGCGCGGCGGCCAGCTGGTGATCCACGGCGCGGCGGTCTCCGACCTCGACTACTTCTCCCGCGCCTACGACCTGGTCCTGGTCTCGGCGGGCAAGGGCGAGCTCGTCCAGATGTTCGGCCGGGACCCGGAGCGTTCCCCCTACGGCGAGCCGCAGCGCGCCCTCGCCGTCGCCTACGTCCACGGCCTCGGCCCGCGCCCGGAGCACCCGGACCTGGACGCCGTCCGCTGCAATCTCGTCCCCGGCGTCGGCGAACTGTTCGTCATGCCGACGCTCACCACCTCCGGCCGCGCGGACATCCTGTTCTGGGAGGGCATACCCGGCGGCCCGCTGGACGTCTTCAAGGGCGTCAAGGACCCGGCGGAACACCTCTCCCTGACCCTGGAGCTCATGGAGAAGTTCACGCCCTGGGAGTACGCGCGGGCCACCAGGGTCGAACTGACCGACGCCGGCGGCACCCTGGCCGGCCGCTACGCGCCCACCGTCCGCAACCCCGTCGGCCGCCTTCCCGGCGGCGGTCTGGTGCTCGGCGTCGCCGATGTCGTCGTCGCCAACGACCCGATCACCGGCCAGGGCTCCAACTCGGCGTCCAAGTGCGCGGCCGCGTATCTCTCCTCGATCCTCGAGCGCGGGGAGAAGGAGTTCGACGAGGAGTGGATGCGCGCCACCTTCGACCGGTACTGGGACACCGCGCAGCACGTCACCAAGTGGACCAACGCGATGCTGGCCCCGCCGCCGGAGCACATCGTCAACCTGCTGGGCGCGGCCGGGCAGCTGCCCCCGGTGGCCGATCGTTTCGCCAACGCCTTCAACGACCCGGCCGACTTCGAGAACTTCTTCTACGAGCCCGAGAAGACCGCGGCCTATCTGGGATCGGTTTCCGGAGCCTGAGCGGGCGTCCGAGCGGGAGCCTTGGCGGGCAGTTGATCCGGAGCCTGAGCGGGTGTCCGAGCCGGCGTCTTGGCGGGCGTCCGAGCGGGCGCCTCGGCGGGCGTCCGAGCGGGAGTCTTGGCGGGCGTGCGAGCGGGTGGTGCGTCCGGGCGTACGGCTCCGAGAACCGGTTGGGCGGCGATCTCGGTGATCTTGACCTTTTCGCCGGTTCTCGGGGCCTGGACCACCTTGCCCCCGCCCAGGTACAGCGCGACGTGGGTGGCCTCGGGGAAGTAGATCACCAGGTCGCCCGGGCGCAGCTCCTTCAGCGGGATCCTCGGCAGGTGCGCCCACTGCTCCTCGCTGGTGCGCGGGATCGGCGTCCCGGCGTGCCCCCAGGCCTCGGAGGTGAGGCCCGAGCAGTCGTACGACCCCGGGCCCTCCGCGCCCCACTCGTACGGCTTCCCGAGCTGCCGTACGGCATACCGCACGGCCTTCTCGCCCTCCTTCGACGGCTTGCCGTCCTCGCCGAGCGCACCGGACGCCACGAGTTTCCTCTGTGCCCGGGCGACGCCGTCCTTCTCCAGCTCGGCCAGGGCGGTGAGCTGGTCTGCGGTGAGGGAGGCGAGGAGTTCCTCGACGCCGGCCAGCCGCCGGGTCACGTCGTCGCGCTCCTTCTTCCTGCGTTCCGTGAGGGTGAGCTGCTCGTCGAGGGCTGCGCGGGCCTTGCGTGCCAGGCCGTCGGCCCTGCGTTCGCCGCTCGCCAGCCGCCCGACCGTCTCGGCCCGCTCACGTGCCAGCCGGCCGATCAGATGCCCCTGGTCGAGGGCGTGCTGCGGATCACGGGCCAGCAGCAGCCGTACGTAAGAGGAGATGTCGGTGCTGCCCTGGTACTGCTGGCGGGCCAGCCGTCCGGCCGCGCCCCGGCTCGCGTTCAGGGAGAGCCGGGCCTTCACCAGGCCGGCGTCCAGCCGCCCGGTCTCGGCCCGCCGCCGCCCGAGCTGCTCCTCGGTGGCGTTGAACGCCTCGGTGGCCCGCTCGGCCTCCCGGTACAGCCGCTGAAGCTCCGTCAGCAGCTCGGAGACGGACCGCTCCTCGGCGTCCGAGGGAGCCGACGGGTCCGAGTCGTCCGGGGCGTCCGGGGTGTCCGAGGCGTCCCTGACGTCCCCTTCGGCCGGCGACGGCACGCCGGGGTCGGCGATCTCCGGCGCGGGGACCGGTGGTTCGCCCGGGTCCGGGGTCCGGGGCACTGTCACGGCCCGCTCGCCGGGCTGCGGGAACCCCGGTACGGCCACGGCGAGCCCGGGGGACAGGGCGGCCTGTGCGGCGAGCGCCGCCGTGGAGACCGTACAGGCCAGTCGCAGCAACCTTCCTGACACACCATCACCTCCGCCGCGGGGTGGCCCCTCCACCCCGTACGGCGAGCATCAGGCGCGCGGGCCCGGCCCGCGCGCCGGGGGCGCGGTTCGGCGCAACCGGGTCACTCGTCGGCGTCATCCCGCCGATCGCCCGGCGTGGCGTCGGGCCCGGAGGCGCGAGGGGTGCCGGGTGCGGGGCCGGGCCCGGTGTCCGGCTCGGTGCCGGGTTTCGACCACGGCCACTTCAGCCCGCTCAGTCCGCCCAGCGCGCCGCTCTTGCCCCCGGTCCCCTTGTCGCCCCCGGCGGCGAACTCGTACTTCCAGCCCTGGGGCAGTCCGAGCCTCTTGCCGTGGCCACGGGGCACGCGCCGGTAGACCAGGACGGTGGGCGGGCCGCCGGCCGCGTCGGGGACGGGGATGCGGTACGTCTTCGGCGGGTGCCCGGTGGGGCCCAGCAGTACGGGCAGCACCCGGCCGTCCATGGGGCCGCCCTCGAAGGGGGTGTCTTCGCTCTTCACCCGACCAGTGTCGATCAGGTCTCCGCGCTCAGCGCACCCCGGACCAGTTCGGCGGTCTGCGCGTCCCGCGCCGCGGTCACCGAGAGGACGGCGACGAACTGGTCGACCAGCCAGTCCCGCAGCTCCTCGGCGGGCGGCTGCTTGTCCTCGTCGAGCCAGATGAGGGAGGCCGCCTCGACCGCGGTGATCCACATCCGTACGGTCATCCGGAGCCGTGGCCCCGGGCCGGGAACCCCCAGGTGGCTGTAGATGGCCTCGGCGGCGGCCCGGCGTACGCCGTCCACGATGGCGGTCGTCCGCGAGGTCTCGACGACGCTGCCGCCCTGGAGCAGGGCGCTGAAACCGGCGTCATGGCGGCCGACGAAGGTCAGGTAGCGGTCCAGGACGCGGGCGAGGCGGGGGCGGAGCGGGCCGTCGTGGGGCTCGTCGAAGCAGTGGTGCAGCTCCTCGGCGGCGGAGCGCAGGGCGGCCTCGTAGAGCTGCTGCTTGCCGCCGGGGAAGTACCGGTAGACGAGCGGCCGGGACACCCCGGCGGCCTCCGCCACGTCGTCCAGCGAGACGTCCTCGGGGACGCGGTGCGCGAAGAGCGAGAGCGCGGCCTCGAGCAGCTGGCTGCGGCGCTCCTCGACGCTGAGGCGGCGGTAGGCGGGGGCGGCGGGGGTCATGACGTGCAGCGTAATCGCCCGCCCCCGCCCGGTGCCCGCCGTCGGCTCAGGCGAGCAGCCCGGACGACCTCCACAGCCGTCGCCCGACGCCCCGCAGCACTCCGATGTCGTCCAGGAAGTCCGTCAGCCGCTTCGATCCCGTCTGCATGACCTCCCGCCGGTGCCCGCTGGCCCGCACCTGCGCCATGGCCTCCCGCTTGTCCAGGCCGACGTTCGTGTAGACGTCCGGATTCACGAAGGCGACCGAGAACACCCGTGCGAACTCGCCCGACGTGACCCGGGTGAACTCCTGGGACCACCTCGGCGCCGTCATCATCTGGCGGCGCAGCTCCTCTCGGGCGTAGCGCACGTGCCGGGCCTCCTCCACGACGTGGATCCGGGTGACGCCCCGGACCAGCGGCTGGACCCGCTCGTCGGGGAAGGTCAGCCGCTGCATCCAGTCGAGGACCTCCTCGCCGAGCAGGGTCGCGGTGAAGGAGCCGGGAGTCGTGGAGATCGTCTTGAACAGCCGTCCGAGGTGCTGGTGGGCGCGGCTCACCGGGTACCAGGGCGTCCCGCCCTGGGTGATCAGCCGGGCGAACATCTTCGAGTGCCGGCACTCGTCCTCGATCTCGGTCAGCGCGTACCGCACATGCGCGCTCGTGGCCGCCTTGTCGTAGATGTGCCGGACGAGCAGCTGCATGAGGATGATCTCGAACCAGATCCCGAGCGAGGCGAGCGCGGCGGCCTCGTGCTGGGACAGGAGGATCCGCTGCTCCTCGCTCATCCGCCGCCACATCGGCGTGTCGTACAGGGACACCAGTTCCGGCGGCCAGAACCACTTGCCCTCCTCGAAGGGGGCGTCCCAGTCCAGCTCCTCGTCCGGGTCGAAGGAGTGCTTGGCGGAGGACGCGAGCAGCCGCTCGGCCACCTGCTCCCGGTCCTTGAGCAGGCCCAGCGCGTCCCGCAGCCCTTCCAGCGCGTCGGCATCCGTGAGGGTCGTCATGGCTCTTATGAGACTGCCTGTCAGCAAGGCCGTCAATCCCTCGCGCGTCAACAATCCGTTCCGGCTGGGTAGGCTGGTCGCGCCTGCCAGGCTCCACCGCATGGGAGTAACCATGAGCGCCGCACGCGAGTACGTGCTGGACGAGGACCACGAGTGGGCCCGCCCGCCGGTCGACGGCTGGACGGCGGACGACCTCGACCGGCTCCCGAATCTGCCTGCGCGCACGGAGCTGATCGACGGGAACCTGGTTTCCGTGAGTCCGCGGACGGTCCCCACCGGCATCCACCACGACAAGCCCGGGCTCTCCCTCCCGTTCCCCCTCGCCGCGATCGACCGCCGTCGGTGACCGCCGACGGGCGGCCCGTCGTCGCCCTGCGGGTGCGCAACTCCGGCGAGGAGCCGCTGGAACTCATCCTCGAACCGTACGGCAGCGATCACTGGTTGCGGCCCGGGGAGACCTTCGTGATCTGGACGCTCGACGGTCCGGGTGACGGGGTGTCCGAGGCGGCCGGCAAGTCCGAGGCGCCTCAAGCCTTCGAGGCCTTCGAGGCCTTCGAGGTGGAGCATGAGCCGGGCAGGGTGACCGTGCACGCCGAGCGGCTGCCCGCCTACGTCGGGGACGTCGACGGCAACGAGATCGAGTGCGGCCACAACAGGCCGGAGCCCGCGGGCCCGTTCCGGCTCAAGCTCCCCTGACCCCTCGAACCGACGGGGCCGGTCAGACCGAGCAGCCCAGGTCCTCCGGGAGTGCGAGTGTCACCGGCTGCGCGCCCTGCGGCGGGAACGACGTGCGCAGGCCGAAGGCGTACGGGGTCGGGCCGTTCGCACGTAGATGGAGGAGCCGGGACTCGGCCTCCGCGACCGTCGGGCGGTGGCCCGCCGGGACCCACCACAGAGCCGTCATCGCCTCCGCCACCCGCTCGAACCACTCCCGTCGGCGGGCGAGCAGCTCGCGGTGGCGACCCTGGTACATGAACGAGGTCAGAGCGTCGACGTCCTGCCACACCGTCATGTTGATGATCAGCCAGGAGTCCCCGAAGACCTGGATGTCGGTCGCGTCGCCGCCGTCGGACTGGAGCCGCCACACATAGCCGTCAGCCGCCTCCGCGGCGGCGTTGACCGGTTCGAGGGCGTCCACGAAGTCCTTGAACTCGGGTGAGTCCAGAGGGAACTTGAGGCGGGAGATGTTGACCTGCGCGAGTTCGAAAGCGGCGGTTCCGGTGACGTTCTCAGCTCTCGTGTCAGTCATGAGCGAACCGTAGGACGCTGCTGTGGGGTCCCGGTAGCCCCCGTCTCACGAGTTGAGCACCGCCTCCATCACGGCCCGCGCGATCGGCGCCGCCATCCCGCCCCCGGTGATGTCCCCGCGGCGCGCCGATCCGTCCTCCACGACCACCGCGACCGCGACCCTCGGCTCCATGTCCCGCTCGCCGCGCGCCCAGGAGACGAACCAGGCGTACGGGATCCCGGCGTTGCCGAGGCCGTGCTGGGCCGTGCCGGTCTTGCCGCCGACGACGGCGCCGGGAATCGCGGCGTTCGTGCCGGTGCCTTCCCGCACCACACCTTCCATCAGCTCCCGCATACGGCGCGCCGTCGAGGGGTACATCGCCTGGCGGGACGGGCGGGAACCGGCCGTGGCCACCGTGGCACCGCCCTGCCGCGTCGTCCGCTCCACCAGGTACGGCGTGCGCACCTGCCCCCCGTCGGCCACGGCCGCCGACACCATCGCCATCTGGAGCGGCGTCGCCCGCGTGTTGAACTGGCCGATCGAGGACAGCGCGAGCTGCGCCCGGTCGAGCGAGGTGTCGAAGGTGCTCGGCGCGACGGCGAACGGGATCCGCACGTGCACGTCGTTGAACCCGAACGCCTGCGCCGTCCGGGTCATCCGGGCGAGCCCGGTGTCCACGCCGAGCTTCGCGAACACCGTGTTGCACGACCACTCGAAGGCGTCCCGCAGAGGAGCGTCCTCGCAGCCGTCGCCCTCGTTCGTCAGCCGCGTCGTCGTCCCGGGCAGCCGGTAGGGAGCGGGGGAGTCGGTGGCCGCGTCGAGGTCGGTGATCACGCCCGCGTCCAGCGCCGCCGCCGCGGTGACCACCTTGAACGTCGACCCGGGCGGATACGTCTGGCGCGCCGCCCGGTTGAGCATCGGCTTGTCCGGGTCGTCGTTGAACCGCGCCCAGGCCTGTGCGGCCCCGGCGTCGTTCCCGGACAGCGCGGCGGGGTCGTAGGAGGGACTGGACACCAGCGCCAGCACCCGCCCCGTCGACGGCTCGATCGCCGCGACCGCGCCCTTGCGCCCGTCCAGCCCCTCGTACGCGGCCCGCTGGGCCTCGGGGTTCAGGGTCGTCACGACGTTGCCGCCGGGGGCCCGGCCGTGCGTGACGTCGTTCCACAGCGGGAACGGCGAGAGCAGCGGATCGGCACCGGAGAGCACGTCGTCCCCGGAGTGCTCCAGGAACGTCGTCCCGTACACCTGCGAGGCGAAGCCGGTCACCGGTGCGTACAACGGCCCGTCGCGGTACGTGCGCTCGTAGCGCAGTTGCTCACCGGTGTCCCGGGAGCCGGTCACGGGGACGCCGCCGACCAGGATGTCGCCGCGCGGCTGGGCGTAACGGGCGATGGAGTCGCGCCGGTTGGCCGGGTTGCCGTCGTAGGTGCCGGACTCGACGACCTGGACGCGCAGGGCGTTGACCAGGAGCGCCACCAGCAGCAGGGCGCTGAAGACGGCGGCGTGCCGGATGTGCCGGGTCAACCGGGCCTCCCTGGGGCCTTGTCCTTCGGTGTGCCGGACGGTGTGTCGCGTGGCGTGCCGAGCTGCGGCGCGTTGTGCGAGGTGCCGTCCGACGAGCTCCGCGAGGTGCCGTCCGACGAGCTCCGCGGGGTGTCGCCCGGCGAGCTCCGCGCGGTGTCGTGCGGTGTGTGAGACGGCCGTCGCGCCGAGTGGCTCACCCGGATCAGCAGCGCCACGATCGCCCAGTTGGTGACGAGCGAGGAACCGCCCTGCGCCAGGAACGGCATCGCCATGCCGGTCAGCGGGATCATGCCGGTCACCCCGCCCGCGATCACGAACACCTGGAGCGCCACGATCGAGGCGAGACCGGTCGCCAGCAGCCGGCCGAACGGGTCGCGCAGGGAGAGGCCCGCCCGGTAGCCCCGCTCCACCAGCAGGCCGTAGAGGAGGAACAGGGCCGACAGGCCCACCAGGCCCAGTTCCTCGCCCGCCGTCGCCAGGATGAAGTCCGACTTCGCGGCGAAGCCGATGAGGACGGAGTGGCCGAGGCCGAGCCCGGTGCCGGACATCCCGCCGGCCGCGAAGGAGAACAGCGACTGCGCGAGCTGGTTGGGGCCCTGACCGGCCTCGATCGTCGCGAACGGGTGCAGCCAGTCCTCGACCCTGCTGTGCACGTGCGGCTCCAGGCGGCCGACGGCGACCGCGCCGAGCGAGGCGAGCAGCAGCCCGACGGCGATCCAGCCGGTGCGGCCGGTGGCGACGTAGAGCATGACCACGAACAGGCCGAAGAAGAGCAGCGACGTGCCGAGGTCCCGCTCCAGGACCAGCACGCCGACGCTCAGCAGCCAGATCGTGACGATCGGGCCGAGGACGCGTCCGGTGGGCAGCTGCAGCCGGTCGAAGCGCCAGATCCTGCGGCCCGCGTACGCCAGCCCCGTGCGGTTGGCCGCCAGGTACGCGGCGAAGAACACCGCGAGCAGCACCTTCGCGAACTCGCCCGGCTGGATGGAGAACCCGGCGATCCGGATCCAGATCCGGGCGCCGTTCACGGCCGGGAAGAGGATCGGCAGGGCGAGCAGGGCGAGCGCGGCCACCACACAGACGTACGCGTACCGCTGGAGCACACGATGGTCGCGCAGCGCGGCCACGACCATGATGAACAGGGCCACTCCGAGCGTGGACCACACCAGTTGGGTGGGCGCCGCCCGGTCGTTCGGCGTCTCCAGGTCGAGCCGGTAGATCAGCACCAGGCCGATCCCGTTGAGCAGTACGGCGATGGGGAGGAGGAGCGGGTCGGCGCAGGGGGCGCGCAGCCGCACCGCGAGATGCGCCAGCAGCGCGAGCACGCCGAGCCCGGCGCCGTAACCGGCGGCGCCGGGCGGGACGGTGCCGTTCTTCGCGAGACCGACGGCGCAGTAGCCGTACACGCAGAGCAGTACGGCCAGGACGATGAGGGACAGTTCGACGCCACGGCGCCGGGGGAGGCGTGCCGCGGGAGCGGGCGCGTCGGCCGCCGCCACGGTGGCACCGGCACCGGCACCAGGGCTGGTGCCCGTATCGGCGCCGGCTCCCGTCCCTGCTCCGACTCCGGCTTTCGTCATGTCCGGAACCTACCTAAACATGGCTCCCTGCGAGCCTTGGGTGCTTTCGGTGTCGGTGTCGGGTCAGCACCAGCGAGGTGTCGTCCCGATGGTGGCGATGTACCGCGCGGAGCCCCAGGCCCAGGTGCCGTCCGTGAGGAGGTACCAGAGGGAGTTGCCCTGGACGTTCTGTCCGGGAGTCCGGCAGAAGATCGAGACGATCTCGCCGCGATGGGCCACACGGATCACCTGGCTCGCGCGGGTGGGCGCGCTGCGCAGCAGCAGTTCGTTCGCGGTGACGCGCCCCCGGTAGCGGCGGGAGTCGTTGCCGTTTCCGCCGCCGTTCTGCCAGTTGTCGCCGCCGTCGCCACCGTTCTGCCAGCCGTTGCCGCCGCCGCCGCCGTTCTGCCAGTCGTTGCCGTTTCCGCCCCCGCCGTTCTGCCAGTCGTTTCCGCCGCCGGACTGCCAGGGTCCGTTCTGGGTGCCCTGGCCGCTCTGATTGCCGTTGCCGTTGCCCTGACCCTGGCCATTGCCCTGGCCATGACCTTGACCTTGGCCGTTGCCCTGGCTATGACCTTGACCTTGGCCGTTGCCCTGGCCCTGGCCGTTGCCCTGGCCCTGGCCGTTGCCCTGGCCCTGGCCCTGGCCCTGGCCTTGGCCATGGCCATGGCCTTGACCGTTGCCCTGGCCTTGACCGTTGCCTTGGCCGTTGCCCTGACCTTGGCCTTGACCTTGACCGTTGCCCTGGCCTTGACCGTTGCCCTGGCCGTTGCCTTGGCCGTTGCCTTGGCCCTGGCCGTTGCCTTGGCCCTGACCTTGACCTTGGCCTTGTCCCTGGCCCTGACCTTGGCCTTGGCCTTGGCCTTGGCCTTGGCCTTGGCCTTGGCCGTTGCCCTGGCCCTGGCCCTGGCCCTGGCCATGACCTTGACCGTTGCCCTGGCCCTGGCCCTGGCCCTGGCCCTGACCGTGGCCGTGGCCGGTGCCGTTCTGGTCGTCTGCGCCCTGGTTCTGCCAGTCGTACGAGCCGTCGTCCTGACTGTTGAAGCCGTTGTCCTCGCCGTCCCAGTTGTCGGCGAGGGCCGGGGTGACGGCCGCGGTGACGGCGAGGGTGCCGGCCGCGGTGACTATGGCGACACGGGTGAGAGCGGTACGCAGGGACATGGCGATACCTCCATGAAGAGGGTGGAGCTGACTAATCGCCACATTAGGAGCGGTTCGCGCGTGCCGCCCGTCACGCTGCGCCATCGGGGAGGCCGCTCGCGGCAGGAGCACTCTGAGGGAGCGTCAGCGTCGCCACCGCGCCGCCGTCCGGTGCGTTGGCGAACGTCAGCCGGGCACCCAGCACCTCCGCCTGACCGGCCGCGATGGTCAGCCCGAGGCCGTGCCCCTTCGCTCCGCCCTCGGTCCGGAACCGCTGCGGCCCGTGCGTGACGAGGTACTCCGGATAGCCGTCCCCGTGGTCCCGCACGGTGACCACGGGCCCGTCCACCGTCAGTACGACGGGCGACCGCCCGTGCCGGTGCGCGTTGGCGAGCAGGTTCCCCAGCACCCGCTCCAGGCGTCGCCGGTCGGTCTCCACGCACGCGTCCCGGACGATTTCCACCTCGGTGCCGGTCGCCGAGGTGCCGGAGCCGTCGGAGGCCCCGGCCGCCCGCACCACCCGGACCGCCAGCGCGCCCAGCGCCTCGGCGTCCAGCTCCAGCCGCTCCCGCCCGGTGTCCAGGCGGGAGATCTCCAGCAGGTCCTCCGTCAGCGTGCGCAGCGCCGCCACCCGGTCCTGGACCAGCTCGGTCGGCCGCCCCGGCGGCAGTAGTTCCGCCGCCGCGTGCAGCCCGGTCAGCGGTGTGCGCAGCTCGTGCGCCACGTCGGCGGTGAACCGCTGCTCGCTCTGCAGCTTGCCCTGGAGCGAGGACGCCATGGAGTCCAGCGCGACGGCCACGGCGCCCACCTCGTCCTGCGGCCGGCCCGGCTCCTTCGTACGGGGGTCGTCCACGCGGGCGTCCAGGTCGCCGGCGGTGATCCGCCGGGCCACCCGCGCGGTGGCGTGCAGCCGCCGGGTCACCCGGGTCACCGCGACGGCGCCGACCAGCAGCGTCGCGCCGATGGCCAGCACCGACGACCACAGGATCGCGGTGTCGAGGGCCTCGATGGTGCGGGCGCTCTGCGAGTAGTCGACGCCGACCGCGAGGGCCCGTCCACCGTCGGCCGGGCCCGCCGCCCACATCGTGGGGCGCCCGTCGTGGTCGGCGACCATCGTGCCGCGCTCCCCGGCCACCGCCAGCCTCCGCAGTGACGCGGGCAGCCCCGGCGGATCGAGGCTCGCGCCCCGTCCGAGGGTGTCACCTGCCTCGAAGGCCGTCGTCGCGTCCTTCAGCCGGGACAGCGCGAGGTCACGGGCCTGCCCGACGGTCTGGTTCGTCACCGAGACGTGCACCAGGACGCCGAGCAGGGCGGCCAGCGCGCAGCACATCACCGTGATGAAGACGGCGGCCTTCACGGCGAGCGTGCCGGCCCACGAGGGAAACGCGAGCCTCATCGGCCGCTCGCGGAGCCGGAAGCGGAAGCGGAACCGGCGGTGGAGAGGGAGGCGGAAGCGGAAGAAGAGGCGGCGGTGGGGCTCGGGGCGGCGTCGGGGCCCAAGGAGGCGGAGGGCCGGGACGAGTACTTCCGGTTCCCGGTGCGCAGCATCTCGTCGTGGGTGAGCAGCATCGCCCGCTGCTGCGGGTCCCAGGTCCACTGGAGGCGGTACTCGTAGCCCGCGACCTCCGACGGGGCACGGATGATCACGGACCGCCCGGCCAGCTCGACCCCGCTCACGGCGTCCTCGTAGGCCATGACCTTCACGAGTCTGTCCTTGCGCACGGTGTAGACGCGGACGGCCGTCAGCTTGCCGGGCAGCTGCCTAAAGCCCAGCGTCAGATCGTCGTGGCCGTCGCCGGTGAGGTCCCGGTAGTACGCCTTGAGCACGGGGCACCGGCTCCCCGCCGCCCCGCTCCTGCCGCAGTCGGCCATGCGGCGGGCCGTCTCGGCGTAGGTGCCGGCGCTGTAGTCGCCCGGATTCGCGGCGATCTCCTGGCGGACGACCGCCACCGGGTCCACCTTGCGGATGTCACCGCCGGGGACCGTGATGCCCTTGACGACCTCGGTGTCCACCTCGCCGATGTCGAAGGCGGGGCTGGAGGCGGGGGTCAGATCCGGCCACAGCTTGTCCGGGCTGATCGCGGTCGGAGTCGCGCCCGCACCCTGGAGGTCACCGGCATCGCCGCAGCCCACGGCGACCGAGGCCAGCAGGGCGACGGCGACGGCGGCGAGCCCTCGCCGGGCGGGACCGGAGGGGCGCGAGGAGCCGGAGGAGCTGATGGGGCGACTGCGAGGCACGGGACTCCTGGGACTCCTCCGGGGATACGACGGTGTCAGGCCCCTACACCTTATTTGTAAGGAAGTCCGTTTTGCGTACCGGTGGGCCGGAGATGGTGAGGCGTTGAGGTCCTTGCCGGGGCGAAGGGTTCCTGATCATGGTGAAACGATTACTCGGCCAGTTCCTCCAGGAGCCTGGCCGTCGGCAGCCCCGCCCGCAGGTACTCCACGAACAGCTCGTTGTGCAGGGCCCACGGCGAGCGCCGTGACCGTATCAGCCGGATCGCCTCCTCGGCCGGGCGGCCCCGGCGCACCAGAGTGTGGGCGACGACCAGGCCGGAGCGGTTGTAGCCGCTGTAGCAGCGGACGAGGACCGTCCGGCCGTCGTCCATCGCCTCTCCCGCGGCCTGCGCCAGCCGGATCACCCCGGCGAGCTGGGTCCCATCCAGCGGACCGTCGGGAATCGGCCACACATGATGACGTACACCGGGGTCGGGCCCGTGTCCCTGCCGGGCGCGCGTCAGCGTCTGGACGAGATCGAACTCGCCTCGCACCACGGCGGGTTCCACTGCCCCGGAGGGTCCCCGGTACTCGTGTCCGCCCATCCACAGGCCGGGCACGATCTCGTTCCACGGACGGTCCGGAACCGGTACCTCGGGTTGCTTCCTGCGGGTCCGCAAGGGCGCCTCCCCAAACGCGCTGTCCAGTGCTTGCCCAACTCGCCTCGGGGGTAACCGCCTCCTTGCCCCGCGGCGCCCCTCCTGTTCCCATGGTCATAGGGGTGATGGTGCATGCATGGACTGCGCGTCATACCGACCTGGCGGCATGGCCAGGAGCGGCTCTACGTCTGTCTCGAGGACGGCAGGAACATCGCCTGGTACGACCGTGAGGCGGCCAGGATCAACCTGATCGGCGACGATCGCAGAGAGGACGTCCTCGATGTCCTCGGCCCCTTCGTCACCGGCCCGGTGACGGTCGGGCCGCCCCCGGTGCCCACCCCCGCGGAGCTGGCCCGCCTGTTCCTCAACCCGGACGACGACCTGGCGCCCAACCGCCCCGGCGAGGCCCTGCTGATCGACCTGGACCGCGACCCGGGCCCCGCTCACCGCCTCAGGGCCGACCCGCGCCGTCATGCCCTGGCGGCCGAGCAGACCGTCGGCGAGGCCCTGGACCGCCTCGACGGTGCCGGCTGGCACACCCTGCACTCCCTCCCCCTGCCCGGCGGGGACCGCGTCCACCACCTGGCCATCGGCCCGGCCGGCCTGTTCGCGGTCCACGCGCTGTACGCCCGTAAACAGCGGGTCCGGGTCGCCGACCCCCTGGTCACCCTGGGCCGCCGGGACCCGGAGCCGCTGCTGCGCCGGGTACGCGCCGACGCCGACCGCGCCTCCTACGCCCTGACGGCCGAGGTCCGCCCCGTGCTGGTCCTGGTCGGCGCGACGGACGTCCTCGTGACCGTCCCTGCGCGCGAGGTCCGCGTCCTGGACGACACCGGCCTGACCGACCTGGCCCGGCTCGGCGGCGTACTCAAACCGGCGGACGTCGAAGCGCTGCACGCGATGGCCCGGGACCGGGGGACGTGGACGCGCGTGTGACCCGCCGAGGCAGGAGGTGCCGGTGCGCTGTCGGCCCGTCCGGGGGTGCCCCCTCCGGGGGAGCGTGAGGACGAGGCCCGTCCAGGGCCGAAGCGAAGCGGGGCCCAGGGGGCGGCGACTCCCTGAGGACGGGACGGGACGGGACGGGACGGGCGGGGCGGCGGGGGCGGCCGGGGGCGAGAAGAAGAGCGGGCCGGAGTGCTCGCTCACGGCACCGCCCCTGCCCGCGCGGCATCGAGCAGTGGCGCCAGCAGGTCCCCGTAGTCCTGGAGGCGCGGGGCGATGTCGGGGGCCGCGAACGTGAGCGGGCCGGCGGACCGGCACTCCTCGACCTCCTCCCAGGTGACGGGCGCCGACACCGTCGGCTCGGCCCGCGCCCGCAGGGTGTACGGCGCCGCGGTCGTCTTCCGTGCCGCGTTCTGACTCCAGTCCACGAACACCTTCCCCGGCCGCAGACTCCGCGTCATGCGGTGCAGAACCAGCCGGGGCATGGCCTCCTCCGCCTCGACCGCCAGCTGTTTCGCGTACTCCGTGACCCGTTCGGAGGAAGCCCCCCGCACCGCCGCCAGCAGATGCAGCCCCTTCGACCCCGATGTCTTGGGATGCGCCTCGATCCCGTCCGTCGCGAGCCGTTCCCGCAGCCACACCGCGACCTCGCAGCACTCGACGACGGTCGCGGGGGCGCCCGGATCCAGGTCGAAGACGAGCCGGTCGGCGACCTCGGGCTCCTGGATCACCCACTGGGGCGTATGGAACTCCGTGACGAGGTTCGCCGCCCAGACCAGACTCGCCAGATCCTGCACGACCACCATCCGGGCGGGCCCCTCCGACCTGGGCACATCGGCGGTGGTGACCCACTCGGGCGTCCCCGGCGGCACGTTCTTGGCGAAGAAGACCTGCCCGTCGGGCCCGTCCGGGTAGCGCAGGAAGGACAGCGGCCGGTCCCGCAGATGGGGGAGCAGGGCGCCGGCGACGGTCGCGTAGTAGTGCAGCACCTCGCCCTTGGTGAAGCCGGTCGCCGGATACAGCACCTTCTGCAGATTGCTGAGCGCGAGCCGTCTCCCCTCCACCTCAGTGATCGGCGTCATACGATGAGAATCACACGAAACTATTGGCTAACGCCTCATATTAACTGCAAACATCTCAAACGCCCGAAACCCCCATGGCGACTCTGTGGCCGGAAAGGTGCTGCACGTGAGATCCATCTGGAACGGTGCCATCTCCTTCGGTCTCGTCAGCATCCCGATCAAGCTGGTGAACGCCACCGAGAACCACTCGATCTCGTTCCGCCAGATCCACACCGAGGACGGCGGCCGCATCCGCTACCGCAAGGTCTGCGAGCTGGACGACCACGAGGTGAACTCGGCGGAGATCGGCAAGGGGTACGAGGACGCGGACGGCACGATCATCCCGGTCACCGAGGAGGATCTGTCCCACCTGCCGCTCCCGACCGCGAAGACGATCGAGATCGTGGCCTTCGTCCCGGCCGACCGGATCGACCCGCTCCAGATGGATGCCGCCTACTACCTGCAGGCGGGCGGTGCCCCGGCGGCGAAGCCGTACACGCTGCTCAGGGAGGCCCTGAAACGCAGCCACAAGGTGGCGATCGCGAAGTACGCCCTGCGCGGCCGCGAGCGCCTCGGGATGCTGCGCGTCGTCGGCGAGGCGATCGCCATGCACGGCCTGCTCTGGCCGGACGAGGTCCGTGCGCCGGAGGGCGTGGCCCCCGACACCTCCGTCACCGTCCGCGACAAGGAGCTCGACCTCGCGGACGCCCTGATGGACACCCTCGGCGAGGTGGATCTCGAGGACCTGCACGACGAGTACCGCGAGGCGGTGGAGGAGGTCGTGGCGGCGAAGGCGGCCGGCGAGACACCCCGCGAGATGCCGGCCCCGCCGTCCAGCGGCAAGGTGCTGGACCTGATGGCGGCCCTGGAGAAGAGCGTGCGGGCGGCCAAGGAGTCGCGCGGCGAGAAGCCGGGGCGGGGAGCTTCGGAGCCGGGGGAGGAGCAAGGGAAGGGACAGGGGGAGGCGGCGGAGGAGGAGCCGGAAACGGAGGCCCAGGTCACCCACCTTCCGCAGCGCCGGTCCGCTCGTACGGCACCCAAGCGGACGGGTGGCAAGAAATCGACGTCGACGGCGAAGAAGACCACGGCGGCGCCGAGGAAGTCGACGGCGAAGTCGACCCAGGCCGCGAAGAAGTCGACGGCGTCGAAGAGCACCGCACAGACGAAGAGCACTTCAGAGACGAAGAGCACCGCACAGACGAGGAGCACGGCCAAGAAGGCCACCGCGAACAAGACGACGGCGAAGGGGGCGACGAGGGGGACGACGGCGACGAAGAAGACGGCCGCGAAGAAGGCGACGCCCCGCAAGCGCACGGCCTGACACCGCCTGACACCGTCCTGCTCTCACCACCCCCCTCCTCCTCACCCCTCTTCGCTCTCCGCCCCTCTTCGCCCCCTTTCGCTCTCCGCCCCTCTTCGCTCTCCTTGCCCGCCGCGCCCTCCCCGCGCTCCTGTCCCCTCCCTCACTTGCGAGGAACCGTCCAGGTCGGGCGGCCTACCCGGCGAGCCTCCCGGGCCTCGGCCGTGCCGTCCTCCCCGCCGCTCCCGCCGCTCCCCTCGCCCCGGCGGCGAGGGAGGGCCACGCACGCCGTCCCCACCGCCAGCCCCACTGACGGCCACACCGGGAACTCGCCGCCGTACGCGAACCCGTGTCCCGCGAAATACGTCAGCGTCCAGACGCTTACGCCCAGCCCGGCCCATATGCGCCAGGCCGCCACTCCCCGGAGCCCCGCGCCGGGCCGCACCCGCGCGTCCAGTGAGGCCAGCGCTCGTTCCAGCGGCCGCAATGCCCACACCACGCCGGCCAGGACGCTCCCCAGCACCAGCAGCCACGGCACCCGCAGTGCCCACCAGCCCGGCGATCCGTAGCGGGGTTCCGGGGCGAGCCCGGTCAGATAGAAGGCGGCGGCGACGATCAGCACCGGCAGCATGTGCCAGAGGTAGAGCGTCATGCTGCCGGCCCCCAGCACCCGCACCGCCCGTCGCACCCCGGCCCGCTCCAGCACCCGCCGTACGACCGGTGCGACCAGCAGCGCCACCCCGACCTGAGCCAGGCTCCAGGCCAGCAGGGCCGCCGACGGAGGATTCGTGTTGCTCGGCTGCTGCCCGGTCACCAGGATCAGACTCACGGGAAACGGTCCGGGCCCGACGAGCAGGGCGAACCCCGCCAGGCCCCCCACCGCCATGGCCGGAGCCCAGCCGCGCGCCCGCCGCGCCGTCGGCGCGCCGCCGCCCAGCAATCCGTCCCGCCAGCAGAAGCCGAGCTGGTGGACGACACCCCACACGAGCAGGTAGTTGAGCGCCCCGATCGCCTCGACGACCGGGCCGCGCGCCGACGCGTCGCCCGCCGCCACGAGCGCGCCGACGCCGAACCCCGCCGCGCCCATGCCCACCGGGACGCGCACGCCCCACCGCTCGTGCAGGGCGTACAGGACCGGCGTCAGGGCGCTGATCAGCAGGTACACCGGCAGGAACCAGAACTGCATGGCCATTGCCCACCCGACCAGCGCGAGGGTGGCGGGGTCCACGCCGAGTGCGGAGCACACACCGACGGCGAGCAGCACGAGGCCGCTGTACACGGCGGTGGGCAGCAGCAGGCGTACCGCTCGCTTCCCCACCCATCCCGCGGCGGTCCCGCCGGCGGCCAGGGCCCGCGACCAGGAGCCCGCGGCGGCATGCCCGCCGGCGAGGAAGAACAGCGGCATGATCTGGAAGCCCAGGGTCAGCCACTGCGTCCAGGGCAGGGTGGCCAGCATTTCCGGCGCGGTGATCTCGCCGTCCGGATGCCGGATCAGCCCGGTGATCAGCCAGTGGCCGAGCACCACGAGCAGGATCGCCCAGGCCCGCAGGAAGTCGACGTACCGGTCTCGACTCATGCGTCGCATGCTGCCGTCCGCCCAACTCCCGCACGGCGAATAGTCCTTGTCGCAACCAACCCGTGCCCGGGACGACACCGACCGTCCCGGCACGCCCCGGCTCGCCGCCGCCCGCGCGTCCCGATCCGCGGACCCTCCTCCGCCCGTCTTCGTTCGCTCGTCCGCCGATCCGCGGGCCCTCCTCCGCCCGTCTTCGTTCGCTCGTCCGCCGATCCGCGGGCCCTCCTCCGCACGTCCTCGTCCGCTCGCCCGCCGGCCCCGCATGTCTTCGTCCGCACGTCCTCGTCCGCTCGCCCGCCGGCCCCCCACGTCTCCGTCCCCACGTCCTCGTCCGTCGGCTCCACCCGCCCGTCCCCGTTCGCGTCCGCACGTCCTCCGCGGACGGTGAATGCGCACCGCTTCTCGCGGTCCCGCGGCGTTGAAGTCCGGGAGCCGCGACTGCGCGTCAGCATCTTGACGGCCCGGATGTTACCGGTAACATCGTTGTCCGTCGGAGCATCAACCGCAGGCCCACGCCGAGGTGGGCCGTCCGCCCTCTGGAGTCCGTGTGACCGACCACCCCACGGCGCAGCACCCCCCGGCCGGCTCACCTCCGCCGGCCGTCGAGGCCGGCACCGGTACCGGCATCCACGTCAGTACCGGCGTCGCCCCGAGTACCGGCGTCGCCCCGAGTACCGGCGTCGCCCCGAGTACCGGCGTCGCCCCGAGTACCGGCGCCGGCGCCGATCCCGTCTTCACCAGGTCCGCCGTGGCCGCCTCCTGCGTCGGATTCATGCTCTTCGGCGCCCTCCAGGCGTTCTACGGGCCCGCGATCCCGGCGCTGCGGGACGAGTTCGGGCTCTCGCCCTCCGCCGCGGGGCTCGCGCTCAGCGCGCACTTCGTCGGTGGGGTCGGCGGAGTCCTCCTCTTCGACCGGCGGTACGGCCGCACCGGCAACCGGCGGATGCTCGGCGCCTCGTACCTGCTGATGGGCGCCGGCGCGGCGGGCTTCGCGCTCGCGCCGAACTGGCCCCTCGCCCTCGCGGCGGCACTCCTCGCGGGGTTCGGCTTCGGCGGTCTCGACTACGGCCTCAACCAGCTGTTCGCGGTCGGCTTCGGCCACCGTTCCACCGCGATGCTCAACATCCTCAACGCCCACTTCGGCATCGGCGCGGTGCTGGGCCCGGCCCTGATCGGGGCGGTCGGCGCCGAGCACTACCCCGTCGTCTTCCTGGCCTTCGCGCTCGCCAACCTGCCCCTGCTGTTCTGTCTGCGCGGCGTACGCGACAGTCCGCCGCAGCCGCCGGAGCCCGCGCGGCACTCCGCCGCCGGTGAGGTGTCCGGGCCGGCCGGCCGCGCGCTGCGCTCGGTCCTCGCCGTCTTCGTCGTCCTCTACGTGCTGCACGTCGCCATCGAGGCGGGTGTCGGGGGCTGGGAACCCACCCACCTGGAGACCGTCGGCCACAGCGCCGGGATCGCCGCCACCGCCACTTCCGTCTACTGGCTGATGATGACCGTCGGCCGTTTCCTGGTCGCCCCTCTCGCGCTCCTGCGCCGGCCTGACCGTGTGCCTCCTCCTGGCGGCCGTACCGGACCTGGCGCCCTTCGCCTACGCCGGCGTGGGCCTCTTCATCGCCCCGATCTTCCCCACCGGACTGCCGTGGTTGCACCGGGCCGCGCCGTACGCCCGCCGGGCCGGCGCGCTCGTCATCGCCGCGTCCCTGATCGGCGGTGTCGCTGCGGGCCCGTCACTCGGCAAGGTCATCGAGTGGTCCGGCGTCCGAGCGGTCCCGCTGCTCCTCGCCGCGGTCTCCGCCGCCTGTCTCGCGGCCACCCTCTGGCTGACCCGGGCGACCCGCGCGAAGCCCGTGACCTGACCACCCCGACGCGCCACGGCCGGGAACCCCTCGGACGCATCCGAGGCCGACGGCCACCTCGACGTTCCCCGAAGCACGAGCATCCGCACGCCCGCCCCGACGAAGGGACCCGTATGCCAGCCCTGACCACGACCTCCGACGGTTTCCTCCTCCACGGCGAACCGTTCCGCATCCTCTCCGGCGCGCTGCACTACTTCCGCGTCCACCCCGACCAGTGGGCCGACCGGTTGCGCAAGGCCCGTCTCATGGGCCTGAACACGGTCGAGACGTACATCCCGTGGAACCTGCACCAGCCCGAGCCCGGCACCCTCGTCCTCGACGGACTCCTCGACCTGCCCCGGTTCCTGCGCCTGGCCGCCGCGGAGGGCCTGCACGTCCTCCTCCGGCCCGGCCCCTTCATCTGCGCCGAGTGGGACGGCGGCGGTCTGCCCCACTGGCTCACCACCGACCCCGAGATCCGCCTGCGCACCAGCGACCCCCGCTTCACGGACGTCGTCGACCGCTACCTGGACCTCCTCCTCCCGCCGCTCCTGCCGTACCTGGCGGCCTCGGGCGGCCCGGTCATCGCCGTACAGGTCGAGAACGAGTACGGCGCCTACGGCGACGACATCGCCTACCTCGAACACCTCGAGCACTCCCTCCGCTCACGCGGCGTCGAGGAGCTGCTCTTCACCTGCGACCAGACCGACGGCGACCACCTCAAGAACGGCGTGCTGCCCGGCGTCCTCGCCACCGGCACGTTCGGCAGCCGTGTGGAGCAGTCACTCGCCCGACTGCGCGAGGCGCAGCCCGAAGGCCCCCTGATGTGCGGGGAGTTCTGGATCGGCTGGTTCGACCACTGGGGCGGCCCCCACCACGGAAGGGACGCCGAGGACGCCGCCGCCGACCTCGACCGGCTCCTGACGGCGGGCGCCTCCGTCAACATCTACATGTTCCACGGCGGCACCAACTTCGGTTACACCAACGGCGCCAACCACCACCACGCCTACGTGCCCACGGTCACTTCCTACGACTACGACGCCCCGCTCACCGAGAGCGGCGACCCGGGCCCGAAGTACCACGCCTTCCGTGAGGTCATCGCCCGCCACGCGCCGGTCCCCGACGAGCCGGCTCCCGCCCCGTCGCCCAAACTCCCGCCGACCACCGTCCGGTTGACCCACCGAGCCCCTCTGCTCCCGCTCGCCGACCGCCCCGTGCACGCCACGGACCCCCGTTCCGCCGACGAGCTGGGCCGGCGCGCCGGGTACACCCTGTACCGGACGGCCGTCCCCACACCGGGGACCGGCCTGCTGCACTTCGCCGGCGGAGTGGGGGACCGGGCCCAGGTCTTCCTGGACGGCGCCCCGGCGGGCGTCCTCGAACGCGAGCGCCACGAAGAGACCCTGCCCGTCCACGTCCCCCGCGCCGGAGCCGTCCTCGAGGTGCTCGTGGAGAACCAGGGCCGGGTCAACTACGGTCCCCGCATAGGCGTCCCCAAGGGTCTGCTGGGCCCGGTCACGCTCAACGGCACGCCCCTGCACGGCTGGGACTCCCACGCCCTGCCCCTGGACGACGTGCCGGTCGCGGCCGACTTCGCGCCGGCCGGGACGTCCATGTCCGCCGAACCGGCCTTCCACCGCGGCACGTTCGAGGTGACGACCCCCGCCGACACCTTCCTCTCCCTCCCCGGCTGGACCAAGGGCCAGGCCTGGGTCAACGGGTTCCATCTCGGCCGCTACTGGAACCGCGGCCCGCAGCGCACCCTCTACGTCCCGGCCCCCGCCCTGCGCCCCGGCACCAACGACCTCGTCCTGCTCGAACTCCACGGCACCACCACCCCCGACGCCCACCTCACCGACGCCCCCGACCTGGGCCCGAAGACGCCCTGATGCGGCACGACGCGAGCCTTCCGCCTCCCTCCGCGCCGCCACCGCGCGGCCACCCGCCCTGCGCGGATGCCCCACCGTCCCCGACCCCATCGAGGTGGCCGGCCGCCGGCTGATCCGGACGGCAGCCCCTGGTTCCCGGTCGCGGACGAGTTCCGCCGCTCCGGTCGCCAGGCCCGGCACTGCGGCCCGTCTCCCGGTCGCCGCGGTACCGGGCACCGCCGGGGTGCGGCACGCCGAACGGGCCACGACCCGCGCGGGGAGGCTCGGCGGCACCTGACCTGACCCCCGCCTCCCCGTCCGCCCGGCCTATCCTGTGGGTCCGCCGGGCGGCCCAGTGCGGCAGGCCCCGGACCAGTCCCGAGGAAGAAGCCCCACCATGACCCGAAGCGCCGCCGACGGCCCGGCCGGCCCGGCGACCAGGGGACGCAGCAGACGCAACTTCGCGGGCTCGCGTCCGGTCATGGACGACGTCGCGAAACTGGCCGGAGTCTCCAAGCAGACGGTCTCCCGGGTGCTCAACGAGCACCCGGCCGTCCGCGCCGAGACGCGGGAGGCGGTCCGGGCGGCCATGCGCACGCTCGGCTACCGCCCCAGCAGCAGTGCCCGCTCGCTGGCCAGCGGCCGCACCCGCATGCTCGGCGTGATCTCCTTCGACGCGGCCCGGTACGGCCCCGCCTCGACCCTGACCGCCATCAACACGGCGGCGCAGGAGGCCGGTTACCTGGTGAGCTCGATCGCGCTGGACACCGCCGACCGGGACACGGTGGTGCGGGCCGCGGACCGGCTGTCGGCGGAGGGCGCGGACGGGGTGATCGCGATCGCGCCCCAGGTCCGGGTGGCCCGGGCGCTCGCCGAGGCCCACCTGGACACCCCGCTGGTCGTCATGGACAACGACCTGGGTGACGGCACCCCCATGGTCACCTCGGACGCCCGCACCGGCGCCCGCAAGGCCACGCGGCACCTGCTCTCCCTCGGCCACCCCACGGTCCACCACCTCGCGGGCCCGACGGGCTGGACCTCGGCGGACCGCCGGGCGGAGAGCTGGCGCGCCACCCTCGAGGCGGCCGGAGCCGAGGTGCACGCCCCCCTCGTCGGCGACTGGAGCTCGGACTCCGGCTACGACCTGGGCCGCGAACTGGCGAAGGACCCGTCCGTCACCGCGGTCTTCGTGTCGAACGACCAGATGGCCCTGGGTGTGCTGCGCGCCCTGCACGAGGCGGGCCGCCGGGTCCCGGAGGACGTCAGCGTCGTCGGCTACGACGACATCCCGGAGGCCGCCCACTTCCTCCCCCCGCTGACCACGGTCCGTACGGACTTCACGGACATCGGCACGATCTCCCTCCGCATCCTGCTGGACCGCATCGACGACCCGTCGGCACCGGGCAGGCCCCTCACACTCGTCCCCGTCGAACTGTGCGTCCGCCACAGCACCACCGGCCCTCGCTGACCACGTCCGGCCCGGGGCGGGCGGCCTCCGCTCACACACCCCCCGGCGACGTCAGGCGTGCGCGCCCCGCGTGCCCGTCGCGTGCAGATACTCCAGGGCGTCCAGTACGACGGTGTTCCAGTGCCAGGCCAGCCAGCGGCCCACGTCGAGGCCCGTCTGCCGGAGCGCGGCCAGCTGGGCGTGGGTGAGCTCGGTGAGCGGCCGTTCGTGGTGGGAGGACACCATTCCCAGCGGCACGCCCACCCCGTTCACCAGCGGAACGCTGTGCGCGGCACGACTGCCCGTCTGGAGGATGGCGTGCCGGGAGGCCTCGTCGAACACCTCGTCGGTCGCCACGTCCCGTACGGTGATCTGCCGACGCTGGGTGGCCGCCTGCGAGCACGAGGTGGTCGGGGCGTCGACGAAGGCGAAGAAGTCCGTGAAGTACTTGTTGAGACCGGTGTGCCGGGCCAGGCGCAGTCGGCCGCTCTCCGCCAGCTGGACGTTGCCCATCGGCGTCTGAGTGATCGACAGCACCCGTTGCAGGACGGCCTTGACGACCGCGCCCTGACTGGTGCCGTTGCCCTCCACCGGCAGGCCGGGAAGCCAGGGCCGGGCGGGCCGCGCCCGGCGCGGGAACCAGAGCCTCGTGTCGTGATCGGGGGCCGGCGTGCGCACGACCGCGTCGGCGAGGGTGGAGAGCTTGATGTTGAAGCGCTGGGAGACGCCCCGCAGCAGCGCGAACGCCTCATCGGTGGAGCCGAGGCCGTAGCGCTGGAGCAGTAGGCCCTCGGCGCGGGCGACCCCGGCACGGCCGAACAGACGGTTGCGCAGATCGAGATCGTCCTGCTGCCACCGCTGTGCGCCTTCCTGCCCGGATCCGGGGTCGGGCGCGTAGGCCGGTGAGCCTTCTTCGGCCGGGTGCTGGGACAGCTGACTCATACCGAGGGTTCCAATCCGCGAGGTGGCCGACGGCGACCCCGGCGGTCGGCTCCCTGGGGCGCCGAGAACGTACCTGTTCGCCAGGCACTGTGAACGAACCTGATATCCGCGATCGTGCCGGATAAACCCGATCGCTCCCTTATCGCGCCGTTGCCGCCATGTGGCCGCTGCCGCCACGGGGAGGTGGGAGCGCCGGACCGCTGGGAGCGGCGGGGCCGTGGGTGGGACGGGCTGGTGGGAGCGGTGGGGCCTTGGTGGGGCGGCGGTGGGAGCGGCGGGGCCTTGGTGGAGCGGGGCGGTGGGAGTGGCGCGGCCTTGGTGGAGCGGGGCGGTGGGAGGGAGTGGGGCGGTGGGAGTGGCGGGGCCATGGGTGGAGCGGACCGCCTGGCCGCCGCGCGGTTCCCGTGGATCAGCTCATCGAGCGCATCGACGGCCTCCCCGAGCTTCGCCTGGAAGTCGAGGCCGCTCTGGCGGCGCCACTCGTCGGAGCCCGCGCACGCCCGTGTTGCCGAGACTCTCGACTCCGCCCCTGCCCAGGGGGCTCATCGCTCGTGCCACCCGTCAAGCAGACCCGGCGGCCCGGGTCTGTTCGGCAGCGAGCAGGCCCTCAAGGTGCCTCCGCTCATTGTCGAGCGCAGCGAGCATCCGCGCGCGACGGCGTTCGAAGTCGTGCTCGACCTCGACGCCGAGGTCATGTCGCAGGGCGACCCGCAGCAGGTACACGCCGTTGGACAGCGGACCGCTGAACCAAGCCTTCGCCCGGCCGTACGGCACGCCTTGGGCGGGGCTGCTCGGCAACTGCTTCACCACGGAGTACCCGACTCCGAGCGCCCTGTTGAGTGTCGAGGCTACTTCCAGGACGCCCTTCGACAGTGCCATCTGGGCCTGAGAGTATTCCTCCGACCAGGCTTCCTTGGCGGCGTCGAGAGCTGTCGACTCAGGATTCTCACCACGCTCGGCTGCGCGGACCGCGTCTTGGGCAGCGACCCGGTATGCGCGAGCCGTGGCGTTCAGACGGGCGTAGAGATCACGCCGGGCCTGCTGAGCTCGGTCGTGGCGATCCTCCGCCCGTTCACGATCGGCACGCTGGTTCTGCTCCCGATTGGCACGCTGGCTGAGCACCGCCCCACCCAGAGTTCCACCCAGCGTCCCTCCGACACCGATGAGCGCGACGGCAAGCGTGGTCACATCCACGAGAGAACCCCCCAACTCGTCCATTCATCTGCCCACGGGCAGCGGCTGCCCACACCACGCCGACCCCGGCAACGCCCGGACTCCACCCGCCGCACGGTCCCCGACCGGCCGTCAGGATGCGGACCTGCGCACGCGGCGCCGGACGCCCCTGAGTCCGTGACGTCAGCCGGGCCGAGGCGCGATGGACACCGCACGGTAGGTGTACCCGTCCTGCCTGAAGCCGGGAGCCTCCCACTCGAGGTCCACCTGCTGTCCGGGCGAGAGGGCGCGGAACCCAACCATCCGAATGTCGGAGTAGTGGCCCCAGCACCCGCCAGGTGTCTCGGGAGAGTCGAGCACTCCCCACCCTTCCTCGTCGTCCCACTCACGAACGGTCGCAGTCACCATGGGCAAGACGTTACGGCTCCGTCCGCGCCAGGAGTACTCCGCCTGGGACGCCACTGCGATCAATTGCGACTGACGCCGTCGCCGGCTCCTGCACACGGCCGTGATGCGACCTCGTGGACCGGCTACTGTGACCCGCCTGCGCGGGGTCGGCCGTCCCGATGGGCGGAGGGCGTCGCGGGCCGTGCCGGCCCGGCCTTGGCCGGCTCGGTGCGGGGCGGGCCGGGGTGCCAAGATTGCGTGCATGGGAGTTCTGTTCGGCTATTTCGCCGCCGCTGACGATGAGGACGCGGTCCGGGCCGTCGTGCGCGAGGGCGACGAGCCCACCGCGACGGGTTATGACGGTTTCGACGTCAATGCCATGGACCCGACCCTGGATCTGCTGCCGGCCGAAGTACTCCTCACGGGCCGGACAGCCGAAGCGGTGCGGGCCGACCCTCGCCACGGCCACCTGGTCGCCATGGCCGATGACGGCCGGCTCGTCTGCCTGTCGCTCACGGACGCTCTGCGCGATGCCCTCGCCGTAGCCGACCGGTCGTTGCTGAGGGGTATCGCCGTGGAGTGGGCCACATCAGACGTCTTCCCCACGCCACCGGGTCCGGACGGCCTCTCCGCGTTCCTCGATCAGGCGACCGACCTGGCGGGCAGGGCGGTTGAGCGGGGGCATGGTCTCTACTGCTGGATCTGTGTCTGACTGCCAGGACGCCTACCAGAGCCGGCCGCGCATCGAACACTGCAGTACGCAGACGTCCACCGCAGGACGCAGACGGCAGCGCACATCTCCCGACTGTGGTGCCGGGTTGGCGGGTTGGAAGTGGCGGGTTGGCGGGTTGGAAGTGGCGGGTTGGCGGGGTGGCGGGGTGAACGGCTGGGCGCCGGCGTTGGGGCGACTCCGGGTCTCGTCCGACGGCCGATGAACCTGTGGTCACGTCTCAGGCCGCGAAGCGCCTCGTAGAGGCCACCACGGGCGCCGAGCACGGGCTGATCGTGCTGAACGGAACGAACCGGAGGGAGACGTGACGTGACTGTCCCGTGGGGACTCCTGATATCCACCGGTTGAGGCATCGCCGCCACCGCGGTGGGTGTCGATTCACAGCGGGTCGTACGAGACGCACCAGAGGTTCGTCAACGAGACCAGCCGCTCGCTCGATCCCTCCCAGGAGCACCTCGTGCGCGCATCGGGCGGACCGCCATCGTGGCACGGCGTCGAGGCCGCTTGGTCACCCGGGCGCGGGGCTCCCCGACAGGTCGTCCGTGCTTACAACTCGGCGGCAGAGCGTCAGCACCGGGCCCTGGTCGCCACGGTGGGGCGGCATCCTCCCGCACATACGCGCAGACCCCGTCCTCAGCTTCCCACGGCGCCAGGGCTGATGCGTTCTCGGTCGGCGAGATGAGCTGATCGCCTGGGTACGCGCTGTCACCGGTGAGTGTCTTGGCGGTCCACCTGCCGTCCTCGCTGTCGGCCCAGGTTGACGCGGCCGACGTCGGGAAGGGGCCGTCACCTTTGGCAGGGCAAGGACTTGGTCGGCGCGTACAAGCAGCCTGCCGTAGTGCTGTGTGACGTGTCGCCGGCTGTCTCGCCGCCCTGCCCGCCCGTGAACGAACCGAAGTATGCGCCCAACGTTGCCTTATGGCGCTCAGGTTCCGAACGGACGTCGCGGTGGTTCAAGTGCGTGCCGTGTCGGTTTTCCTAAGCTTCGACGGCAGAGGGAACACCCGGGCTGTTCCTGGACGGGTACACACCAAAGGCGAGAAACTCGTGAACCAAGAGAATTCGGACGCGTGGCCGTCATCGCAGGTACCGGCGCCGACATGGACATCCCCAAGGGGGTGATCGGCAGTGTGCGGATCGGGCCTGCCCAGGCCCGCCGGATCAAGGTGATCGTTTGCCACCGGGTCACCTCGGTGTCCGTCAGTACCAGCAACGCCCACACCAGCAGGGGCGCGTGGCGGCTCTCCATCCGGACAGCCGTGCTCCAACTGGAGCCCGCTCGCTGCTGATCAGCCGGTTCCACACCTTCTGCGCGCCGAGCCCGGACGTGGCTGGGCGACCCACAGGGCTGACGCGAAGAAAACCATCCTCACGCCGAGACCCCTTTAGACGGCGTCTTAGTGCATAAGCATAATCAGCTCCTTGATCGTCGAGGAGCTGATTTTCTGAAATCCGGTGGTCGGACAAGGCCGCCGTGGAAAGCGGAGACATGACGGACAAGAATCCTTATGACTATGTCGTGGTGGGAGCGGGGACAGCGGGATGCGTGATTGCCTCCCGGCTTTCGGAACGCCCCGGCGTGCGGGTGTTGCTGCTGGAGGCGGGAGCCCGGGACGCAACCGAGACGATGGCATCTCCTTGGGGCTTCCTGGGGTTCGACCCGTCATCCCTCTGGCTGGGCGCCTCGACCGTGCAGGCCGGTACAGGCAGGACCGCTGACGTGCTGCGCGGCAAGGCGCTCGGCGGATCGTCGAGCATCAACGGCCTCTACCACCTGCGGGGGCACCGCTCCGGTTACGACGAATGGCCCGGCCTCGGTGCTCCAGGCTGGGGTTTCGACGATCTGCTGCCCTATTTCCGCCGCAGCGAGAGCACTCGCGGCCGTGATGCCTCCGTGCGGGGCACGGACGGACCGGTCGTGGTCGCCCCGGTCCCGGAACCCCATCCCCTGGCCACGGTGGGCGTCGACGCCGCGGTGGAGGCCGGGTTCGCACGCGCCGATGACATCGGCAGCGGGCTGGAGACCGGGTTCGGGTGGAGTGACATGAATCTGCCCGGCGGCGCCCGCCAGAGCGCGGCCGACGCCTACATCCGTCCGTTCCTCGACCGGCCGAACCTGGACGTAGTCACGGACGCGACCGTGCAGCGGCTGCGCACCACCGCGGGCCGCTGCACCGGCGTCGAGTACACCATCGGTGGGGAGCACCTGTCCGTCGACGGCGCCGAGGTGGTACTGACCGCGGGAGCCATCGGTTCCGCACACCTCCTGATGCTGTCGGGGATCGGCCCGGCACAGCACCTCGAGGAACACGGCATCGACGTCGTCGCCGACCTGCCGGGAGTGGGCTCGCATCTGCAGGACCATCCGATGGCGGGCGTGGTGTACGAGGCCATCCAGCCCGTACCGTTCGTTCCTGCCAACCCGCCGGCCGAAATGATGGGCCTGCTGTACAGCGACCCCGCCGCGGCCCGGCCGGACCTTCAGGTCTACATCGTCGCCGCACCGCTCCCGTCGGCATGGGGCCAGCCGCCGGCCAACGGCTACTCCATCGCTTTCTCCGCGATGGCTCCGCACAGCAGCGGCACCGTGCGCCTGGCGGACGCCAGTCCCGGCAGCGCTCCCGTCGTCGACCCCGGCTACCTGAGCGACGACCGTGACCTGGAGATCATGCGCAGGGGCCTGGCCCTGGCGCGCCGCATCGGGGAGGCCGACGCGTTCGCCGACTGGCGCAAGCAGGAAGCGGTGCCGGGCTCCGGGACGAGCGGCGAATCCGTGGACGAGTTCATCCGCAAGGCCACCGGCCCCTACTTCCACTTCACCGGCACCTGCCGCATGGGAACCGACGCCGATGCCGTCGTCGACCCTGCGAACCTTCGCGTGCACGGAATAGCCGGACTGCGGGTCGCCGATGCCTCGGTGATGCCGTCCATCCCCTCGGCCAACACCAACGCGACCGTCTACGCCATCGCCGAACGGGCCGCCGAACTGATCGACTGAGCCTTCTTCAGCGTCCACGGCGCTTCCACAACGCGTGCGTCCCCGACGCCTGGACCGCCGGCAGCTGGTCGGAGTCCTCGACCAGCTGCCGGCCTCCTGCTTGCCGAACTCAAGGCGGCCGGCGAACTCGACGGGTCCAGGGCCTGTGTGGACGGCTGCCACATACACACGAAAGAGGCGGAGTTGACGCCGGTCCGTCGCCGGTCGGCCGGCGGAAGGCGGGCAGCAAACACCACCCAAGGGCGACCCACGGGGCGGTGGATCACCCCTCAGCTCGCCGGGAACCGCCGAGTTCCCCAAACGACCGAGGGCCCCGCGGGCACCGTCGTCAAGGTCACCCAGGTCCGCGCCCTCATCGACAACATCCCGCCGCGGTCACATGCCCAGACCGCCCACAGCGCCGCCCTGCCTTGCTCGGGACACGAGCAGGCGGCATCCGCTGAACTGCGGTCGTACCTCTGGTCACGCGCTTTCGGCCGGCCCGTGGCCCGGCGGGTGCCGGTTAGGCGGGAGCGAGGCTGCTCCGGTCGAGCGGGCGTACTCGGTGGGAGTCTGACCGTAGTGCTTCCTGAAGGCCCGGGTGAAGTGGCTGCTGTCCGCGAACTGCCAGTGTGCGGCGAGTTCCGAGATACTCAGGCGACCTGACGGCGCGGTGAGGGCGAGCCGGGCCTCTTGCAGTCGCCGATGGCGGATGTAGGCGGCCACTTGCTCTCCCACCGCGGCGAATGCCCGGTGCAGCGTACGGACGGAGACGTTGAGTTCACGCGCGAGCATCGCAGGAGAGAGTTCGGGATCAGCGAGCCGGCGGTCCGCGAGGTCCTTGGCTGCCTGGGTGAGCGCGGGAGCCAGCCGGGGTTCTACGTCGTCGAACCGGCCCTTCGCCACCGCCTTGGCCAGCTCGATCAGGGTGCCGTGGGCGGCTTCCACACCGGCCGGGCTGAGGTCTGCCACGGTTAAGTGGATCATGTCCGTGAGGGCCGTCAGCAGGCGTATCTCGGCCGAGTCCGCGGGCCCGGTGATGGTCCGGTTCCCGAGCAGGGGTTTGAGCTCGCCGGGGGGCAGGACGAAGAACTTCGCCGTGAGGTGCGCCGACGTCTCGAAGGCCGACAGGCGCCCGACGTGCCGGACGAGGAACTGCCCGGCCGATACGGTCTGCTCGCCGGACCCGGGCGGGCCGCCCAGAGTCCATGCGCCGCGCTGCACTACGTACATCGCCACCAGGTCCTGATCGCCGGCCGGGGCGTCCGCGGTCCGGGTGGCCGACGCGGCGTGAAGATCGGCGATCGCCGCGCCGTGCACCTTGGCCACGTTGCCCTTGATCCGGAAGTCACCGATCGTGTCCGGGCTGAAGGCGGGCAGTTGGAAGACATCGTCGCCGACCTGCGTCTCCCACCCGCGCCGGAAGGCGTCAAGTCCCCGCGGTGCGGCGTCCGGGGCGGTCGAGTCCACTGCGAACACCCCGCGCGCGTCGTCGACCTCCGCTCCAGTACGGTGCATCACTCTCCGATCCCCTCACATTCATTGCTTCAACGCCATCCTGTGGTGCTCGTGTTCCGTACGGACGTCGCCGTGGCTCATGTGGGCGCTGTGCCAATCTTCCTACAAAGGGTCGGCATGGCAGCGTTCGAGGGGCAGAGCTGATGTCTTCTGATTCGGCGAGATGAGCTGACCGCCTGCGTACGCGCCGCCGTGGTCGGTTCACCCAGTTCGGCGACGAGTGACGCGACCCCTGGTGATCAAGGTTCTCGAACCCTTTGATCGCGAACAGGGGTCGCGTTCGCGTGCCGTCCTCCCTGATCGGTGTCCCGCAGCGCCACCGCGCGGACACCGATTCCACCTGCCCGGAACCGTCACAACTCACCTGCCTGGCAAAGCTGTTGGGCCGGATACCCGATCCCCGCCGGATCCGGGGCAGCCGTTACCGCCTGGGCTCCCTGCTCGCGTTGTGCCTGGCCGCCGTCCTCGGCGGAGCACGTCCCCGGCGGCCATCGCCCGCTTCGCCGCCGACACCGACTCCGACCTGCGCGAACAACTCGGACCGACCTCCAGCACGCCGAACGCCTCCACGCCGGGACGACTTCTGGCCCGCCTGGACGACGCCGTGGGCGCCGCCGTGGGCGCCTGGCTCGCCCGGCACGCCGCCGACCCGGTCGAGGAACTCGGCGACACCCGGGCCGGCCTGGCCGTCGAGGGCAAGACCGTGCGAGGTCCCGCACCGACGGCGCAGCCGTCCACCTGCTCGCTGCCGCGCGCCACGCCTGCCAGACCGTGATCGCCCAGCGCAAGATCGCCGCGAAGAGTAACGAAATACCCGCCTTCGCCCCACTACTGAACCGGATCGCCTCGCGCGGCGTCGCCGTCACCACCGTCGCGCTCGACGTTGACAACCAGGGCCCCGGCGTTCTCCCCTGGATGTCCGGTTCATGATGATCTTGTGATGCCGTAGAGGGCGAGGACTTGGTGTTCGTCGGTGTGGGCGCGTCGGGCGAAAATGATGTTGACGTGCCCGGCCAGCTTGATACTTTTCGGCATTTCGGGCGCCGCGCTTGCGGTTTCCGGCTTTGCCACCCCGGCGGCGGTCTACGGCTTTCAGAGCGGAACCGGTACCGGCGATACCGTGGTTGAGGCCAGCGACGGCCTGATACCTGGGCAGCCCGTCATCCACAAAAGGGGTGACGGCGTCAACCCGCCAGCGGAGCTGGGTAACCCTCCGAGTGGGGCGTGGTAAAGCTGGAAATCAAAGATTCGGCCGCTCAGCTGAAAGGGAATACCTGCCAGGATGTGACTCATGGTACGTGGTGCTATGGGTACGATCTGGTGTCGGCTGGAAAGAGGTGCTACTCGACTATATCGCGGATGTGAAGCACAAGACAACGGTCAGGGTCCAGAACGTCGACCATTCAAGTGGCTGGGTGGCGAAGGGGGAGACTTCCTACGCTAGCTCAACACAAGGCGCGGCATGGACATGCTATGCATATTACAATAATGCATAAATGATTCCGCCGTGATGAGGGTTGATCTCCCTCGGTTGGGCCATTACTCCGGGTCGCACACGGGCCCGGAGTAATTCCGCATTAGGGCCGGAAGGGGAGAGAGTGAACTTTTGGGGTGCTCGGGCCGCGTCGTTTGCGATGCCACTCGGGCTTGGCTTGTTGCTTGGCCTGATAGGGCCTACCGTTGAGCATTGGGGCGGCCGTACAGGTGTGGCCGTGGGCGCCGTTTTCACCGGTGGGTGGCCATGGGCCTGTTACGCGTTTCTGGTGGGTTATTTCCGGCGGTCTAAAATCGAATCGGTTGTTCTCGCGCCTCTGGGGCTGGCTATCGGTGTCGTGACCTATTATTTGAATAAGGGAAGCTTGGCCTCCCTGGGTGGACTGGATTCCTTAAGTGCGGGATCATCCGGAATTGCCCTCTGGGGTGTGCTGGCATTCTTCTTCGGATTACCCCTTGGGCTCCTGGGGAACATCGCGCAGGTGCCGGGCATCGGCGGCCTGGGCTTCCGGCTGCTTACTCCCCTGGTGGCTTTTTATGAGACTTCCATGCGTCTGGAGATGGAGTCGCGCGGGCCGAGTCAGGTTGTTCTGGGTACCTGGACCACCGTCCGGTTCACGGCTGTTGCCGTTGCGGTCGCTCTGGTGGGCCACACGGTCTGGGGTTGGTGGAGGTCTCGCCGTATTCGTTCCGCCGGGGTGGGCGTTGGCTAACCTCGCGCTTTCGCGACGTGGGGTGTCCGAGACTTGATCAAATAAACGGAGAGTGCTCCTGACCTGCAGCGATGGGACTTGTCTAAGGTCCTGTTGGCTGCAGGGAAAGAAGCACTCTCCAGGTGAAGAAGCGTATCGGGTCGTACCCGCGTGTCCGCATCGAGGGCGACGGCCGGACGGTGGTCTCGCAGGCCGGGGGCGTGCTGCTGGTCGAGACCGTCCGCAAGGCCGGCCTGGACACCGCGATATCAGCGGCGCTGACGCCGTGGCGGAAGGCTCGGGCGGTGCACGATCCGGGCAAGGTCCTGCTGGACGCGGCCCTGGCAGTCGCACTGAGCGGGGACTGCCTCGACCGCACGGCCCAGAACCGGATCTGGCTGGAGATCGTGCAGATCGCTCTCGACCTGCTGGCCTGGATGCCGATGCTCGCCCTGACCGGCGAAGCCAGGCTCTGGGAGCCCCGCCGACTACGGCTCCGCCTGTTCACCACGGCCGGACAGCTCGTGACCACCGGCCGTCGGCGAATCCTCCGCCTGGCCCGGCACTGGCCCTGGACCGGTCACATCATCGCAGCCCTCGACCGGCTCACCCAACTGCCCGACCCCGGCTGACCAGCAGATTCCCCGTCCCTTCGACAGCACCTCAACACCCGGAACAGTGGAATCCGGCGCCCCCCGAAGCGACACTCGGGTCTTCAGCCTGCACAGCTTCAGCCCACGGCACGAAAACGGTCCACCGACTCCGTCGGCGGACCGTCAAGAAAGATCGAGGCTAGCTGACCCAGATACCTTCAGGTGACAGGCGGCGCGCGAGCTGGCGGCCGGCGTCGCTGATTGGGGTCGACCAGGACACGTCGCCGACCTGGCAGCCGAAGTCCTCGGCGAGTGCATGCACGAGTTTGGAGGCGATACCTTGGCCTCGGTATGAGCCTGCAGTCCAGATCAGGTCGATACGCGGTCGAAGAGTGTCGTCACTAGCGCCAGACGTAGATTCATCGAGGAGATCCAATCGGCTGTGCTCGTTGGTGTCCGTACCAACTAGATAACCGATGACATACTCGTTTGCCTTCAGTAGGAACGCCCGGTCGTTGTTGGGTGCTTCTTCAGGTTCGCCTAGGTAGGACCATGAGTTGAAGTCATAATGGTTCTCTCTCATCGGCATACGTCCAGCCTTGGCTGCGAGCTTCCGCCAGGAGATGGGTGACTGAGGAGTGACCACCGCTAGATTACCAGGCCACATCAGGTTCTTGGGAACGCGGATGCCGAATGCCCAAGCTGCGTGGTGGGCGGTGTGCGCCTTACCGTCGTCCCATTGATCCCTCAGTGGCATTCCGCAGGGGCAGTCGTTATCAGTTGATACGTCGACGTCATCGAAGTGGATTGGATTTGCGCCGTGGCTGAGATCCTGGTCTCTGCCACCCACCCAAGGGCGGATGGGCGCATCCTCCGGCTCGACGTACCCAGACCAGCGATCGACCCACTGGGGGTACCGATCGGGGTACATCTCCCGGATAGTCTTCTGGACGGGCAATAGCGTCGGTCGAATCCATACACTCCCAGTGGTCGCTCGCCCGTTGAGGCGTAGTCCCCAGTGTTTGGACTTGCCTCGCAGAAAATTGAGAAACGTCTGTGGTGGCGACTGGAAGTCGATGCCTCGAACCAATTCCCGTTCGCCGGGAGCAAGCCACTCGTCAACGGGGAGCTGAAGTCGATCGGCGAGTGCGTGGAGTTGGCTGTATTCGTTCTCTAGTTCCGCTAGACGCAGTGCTTGGATCGTGGCCTCGACCTGTGAGAATTGAACAGGCAAGGTGATCCAGCGCGCGCCTTCCCCCCAAGAGAAGCTCCCCGGGTAGCCGTCGTACCAAATGCGGTCTGTGGACGCGAGACGCACGCGATCGAGAGCTTCTTTGTATGCGGAGGGCAGTTCGGGCTCTTGCCCCCGTGTAGTCGTGGCATCAACGTAGTTGTCGCGATCGAGTTCGACGCTTGCGTACCAACGGTAGGCCCGGACGGTGATCTTCCGGGATTCGGAGGGGCGGGCGTTGCGGTCTAGGTAGATCGTCCGCTCGGTCATGCACGGAACTCCGTAGCTGTGGTCAGATCGGCTATCGAGGGTCATTTCAGCCGGTCTGAGGCGCCAAGGGAAGAGAGCCTCAACCACGTACCGGCGTGTGTGGGACGAGGCGCGGCACCTGGCGCTCACGCCGAAACAAGTGGCCTCGCCGCTGCCTGCTCGACCGTACGACCTGCGGCACGCCGCGCTCTCCTCGTGGCTCAACGCCGGCGTGGACCCCACCGAGGTTGCGGAGCGCGCGGGCAACAGCGTCGAAGTGCTCCTCAGCCGCTACGCGAAGTGCCTCGACGGTCGGCAGGATGTCGCCAATCGCCGGATCGCCGAACTCCTCGGTGAGGACGACAGCCAGGAGGACGAGCCCGGCAACGGGCTCTGATCGCGACACACCTCCGACACACGCACTGCGGCATGATGGCCCCTGGACCACGGTCTGGGGGCCTCGTCGTTTTCCGGGGTTGACCTGCTGATTCCTGGTCGGCGGCCAGTCCACGCATAGTCCACGCACCCGACATACGGCCGCTCCGAGCGGCATACGGCTGCACATACGCCAAGACCCCGTCCTCAGCGAAAGCGCTGGTGGCGGGGTCTTTGGGCACCTAATACAAGGTGCCCCCGGCAGGATTCGAACCTGCGCACACGGCTCCGGAGGCCCTTTGGGTCTCAGACAATATGGCTGGTCAGGGCCGCGCAGGTGCTCGTTCGGCAGGTGCCCGGCCACAGATAGTCCATGAGGACGTGACCACTGCCGTAGGAGTTCGATCCGAGCTCGCAGCGGCTGCGGTCATCGTCTGGTGGGACAGCCGCACAGAGACGATGGTCTACGTCCTCGTCCGGCGGCGTTGGGGCCCCATGAGTGAACCATGGGACGGCGGCTGCTGCCTCTGGCAAAGTGATCGGCACTGCTAGACGATTCCCGTGAGGAACTTGTGAGCACGCTCGTTCAGCGCCATGGCGAGGGCGGCCGACCTTACCTCTCGGACTGGTGTTCGTGCAGCGAGGGTACGGCCGCAGTCGGCGAGGGTGCACTGGAGGCCGGCGGGGCTACAAGGGTGGAGTGCGATTCGGAAAGTTGGCATTGCCGTGCCACGAAGACGGTCGAATTGGTCCCCAAGGGGGACGCACCCCGGACGTGGCGCCGTCCTCATGATGATTGCCTATCGCCCAAGCGGGGCCGGATGGCAGTGCGGCAAGATGCACGTGAGGACGCGGAGGGGGTCTCATGGACGGGAAACTCTGTGATGGCTGGGTCTACTCGCTCAGTGGGCAAACGCTCTGTTTCACGGGCAAAGTGCTCATAGATGACGAGTGGGTAATCCGAAAGGACTGCACGGACATTGCCCAACAGCTTGGTGCGAGCTGGAAACCGGACTTTTCCCGCAAGATCACAGTCTTCGTGCACGGCGATCTCGCTAGTCAGGCCGTGACCGACGCTCACCGCGAGTACAGCAAGAAGCTCGTGCGCGCCGCATGGGAACGCGACCGGGGATACCACGTATGCGTCGTGGATGGGGATGGCTTCGCAGACCTTATCGGTGGCCACCCCGCGCGTTGCCGAGAGTTGCAGAGGGCGCGGGGTGCATACGATCACGTCCTCGTCTTGCCACAGGCTGGGGATGGGATCTTGGGCGGCCCACTTCGGCGACACACAGTCGGGCACCACGGTTCTGGTGCGCTGGCCCTCGACCTTGCCCACCTCGACAAGGGTACTGAGGCACACGAGTCGACGATTGCGGCACTCATCGAGTACCTGTCCCGCCAACACATCGAACTCCGCGCGCACGCTCGCAATGCCCCTCGATTCGACGCGGGATGGTCACGCGATGATGACGTCTTCATCGCCGAGGTAAAGAGTTTGACCGGCGCAAGTGAGGATCAGCAGATTCGACTGGGGATCGGACAGGTTCTCGACTACGCCCATCAGCTTCAACTGGCAAGGACATATGGTCGAATACGTCCCGTCCTGGTGCTGGAGAAGCAGCCGACCGACCCCAGGTGGACCTCACTCGCTGAGGCCAGCGGGATCCTCCTGACATGGGCCCCGGGTTTTGCAGGGTGCTGAAGCCTCAGATCCTCCCGCTGGGGCGGTGTAACGGGCGTTATCTCGACACTGCAAAACGACGCGCATTCTGACGGAGTGCCAGGTGCTTCGTGTTGGTCCGTACCCCTGGGACTGCAATAGCGGTTCCCTCGCCAACCCACCGCCCGTCATGAGCCGAGACCACCTGCTACTGGTCGAGAGTCGACCCGCTCATGCTTCTCTTAAGGCCGTCCGTCTCGCCTGGTGCCCCGCTAGAGTCCCTGCATAGACGGGGCAGAGGGGGCATACGTGGCTGCTGTCGACTTGGGTCAGCTTGGGGAGACGTGGGCGCGGGGGGCCGATGGCTCAGTTGGCTACGGCAGCGAGTTCGCCGCACAACTGATGACCTATACCCGGGAGGTGCTGGACGAGTGGCAGCACACTCGTAGGTGGCAGCCGGGCAAGCAGCTGCGCGGCCTCTCCCGGAGCACCGCTCGCGACTACAGAGGGCGCTTCCTCCTGGAACTGCTGCAGAACGCTCATGACGCGCACGCCGATAACCGGAGCGACGGGCGGGTGCACGTCCTACTCGACGAGGACGAAGGCGAGCACGGCACCCTCTATGTCGCCAACGCCGGCAACCCCTTCACATGGGACCGTGTGGATTCTGTATCGAAGCTCTCCTGCAGCGACAAGGTGGTGGGCGAGGGAATCGGCAACAAGGGCGTCGGGTTCCGCAGCGTGTTGCAGATCAGTGCCGCACCCGAGATCTACAGCGCCAGGCCCGACGGCGGCACCGCGGCCGTGCTAGACGGATACTGCTTCCGCTTCGCCACGTCCGACGACCTGAACCTGCTGCTGGCCGACGCCGAGCTGGTGCGCCGGGCGACCGAGGAGTTTCCGCCATTCCAGCTCCCGTTCCCGGTGTCCGCGGTCCCCGAGACCTGCGCGAAGCTGGCCCTGGCCGGCCATGTCACCGTGATCCGGCTGCCCTTGCGTAGCGAGACGGCATGCGGCGAGGTACGCCGGCGGATCGATGAGCTGGTCAGCTCAGGCGCTCCGCCCATGCTGTTCCTGGACCGCCTTGAGTGTCTGGTGCTGGAACGGCGTGCCGTTGACGTGCACGAGCGGACCGAACTGACGCGCCGCGAGGAGCGGCTGCCCGCGGTGCTGGAGGTTCCGGCCGCAGGCGCTGCACCGGCCGTGTCGCTGACGCAGGTCGATCTCGGACCGGCCGGCCGATTCGTGCTCGTACGCGGCACGGTGCCTGCTGCCAGGCTGAGGGCCACGGTCGCGGAGGCCGTCGACGACGAGGGGCTGGACGACTCCTGGGCCCAGTGGTCCAAGCCTGCCGTCATCGAGATTGCCTTGCCGGTCGCGCCAGCCTCATCCGGGCGTGTGTACACCTTCCTGCCGCTCGGCGACGACGTGACCGCTCCACTGGCCGGCCATCTCAACGCGCCGCTCTACACCAAGACCGACCGCACGGGTTACGACGGGGAACACCCGCTCAACACCATGCTTCTCGATGCCGCGGCGGAGACCTGTCTCACCGCCGCCACGGCGCTCCGAGACAGCGCAGCACCTGACGCGACCCGGTTGGCGGTGGATCTGGTGAGCTGGCAGCCGAAGTGGGCCGCGCGGCTGGCCGCTGCCTCCCGGCGTATTCAGGGGCGAGAGCTCGCCGACACACCGATCGTGCCGATGCTCGGCCCTGCCGGATCCTCGCCGGCGTGGGCAGCGCCTCGAGCCGTCGTTCTGTGGCCTGAAGTGGATCTGTCGGTGCTCACCGCCCGGGCGGCAGGTGAAGCTGGCCTGGCAGTGGTCGACACAGCTCTGCCGCGCGGGCCGCGCGCACGCCTCGCCAAGCTCTGCGAAGCCCTGCGTTGCCCGCTGGAACCGTCAGTGGACGCACTCGCCGGCCACGTCGAGCGGATCGCGGCCACGCTGCCGCTTCCTGGGCCCGACGACCCCGTCGATGTGTGGGACGGCGTGTACGCGGATCTGCCCCACCTCTTCGAAGGCCGCGGCCGGGTGCTGCAAGGCCGCAGACTGCTGCTGACGGCCGACGGGACGTTGGAGCGTACAAACGGCACGGCAGCGGTCGACTCCGCCTCTGCCAAGGAACGCCGCCGATCCCGGCGCCAGGCGTTCTTCCCGCCAGCCAGGGGCCTCTCCGGTCTCTCCGGTGCCACGGCTGCCGCTCCCGACGGCAACCTGGCGGTACCCCCAGCCCTGAGCAAGCGGCTGTTCTATCTGCACCCGGGACTGACTTGGATCGAAAGCGAAGGGCAGGTCCGCCGGCAACAGGCCCGCCTCTTCCTGGAACAGCACCGTCTCGTACGCCGGTTCGACGTGGCGGGCCTGCTGGAGCACGTACGGCACGCACTCTCGCAGAGCAAGGACCGAAGGCTGCGCGATCAGGCCCTACGCTTCGTCTTCCATCTGCACTGTTCTCGTCAGTCCTCCGGTGCGCTGCGCCTGCGCGACCTCGGTCTGTACGTGCCGTCGGAGGACGGACCGCTCATCCCGGCGGCCAGCGGCAAGTTCGGGCCGGGATGGTCCGGCTCCATGGGGGAGGATCTGGCGCGTGTGGCCCAAGAGGGGCGCGAGGAGAGCGCGTCCCTGCGCTCGCTCGCCCGGCAGTTCATCGCGATGCCGGACGCGTTCGTGCGCCGTAGGGAGACAGAGGCCGACTGGCGGGCGTTTCTTGCCGAGCTCGGCGTCACCGACGGCTTCCGTCCGGTCTTCACGACTACCGCCGACACCACGGCGGAGGGTTCGCAACTGACACCAGCCCACCTGGTGCGCATGGCGAAGGTGCCCGTCGCCGTCGCGGAGCAATGGCAGCCGCACATCCACCGCAACGGCGAAACCGCCCAGTACCCCTACACGCCGTACAAGGGGAGCCCTGCCTGGCGGCTCCCGGGCCAGGAGATCGTCGGCCAGCTGAGCGAGCCCGCCCGGCTCGCCTTCGCCCGCCTCGTGCTGCACGGTCTGCCGCGCTGGCAGGCCAGTTGCTTCACCAGCACCTGGCTCAGGGACCGGCCTGGCAACAAGGACCCCCAGGAAGTACCCACCCCGCTGGACGCCTTCGTACGGGAGCAACCCTGGCTTCCGGTGCGCGGCCGCGGCCGCACGGTGCGCTTCGTACGCCCCCGGGAAGCCTGGCACTGCCCGCCCAGCATGGAGGAGGAGCCCCTTTTCGCGCCGACGATCGCTCGCCAGGTGAGCTCCCTGCTGGAATCTCCGGAGGTGGTGGCGAAGCTGCGGTCGTACGGCCTTCCGACGTGGAACGACCCCCGGGACAGCGACAGGCTTGTCGCGGCCCTGGCCGACTTCGTCGCCGAACGCGCGGTCGGGCCCGAAGACCGCCCTGCGGTGCAACGCGCGAACGAGTACGCGTGGCGGTCCCTGGTCACCCGAGCCCGCACGTCCGCCGCGCCCGGCAGTCCGCCCATCACCCAAGGCGCCCTGCTCGCGGAGTCGGGAGAGCTGCTGACCGCCGTGCCCTTCGCCGACCTGCGCGACGGGAACAGCACGCTCTATGTCACAGACGAACGGGCAAGCGTCAAGACCCGCATCGCCCAGGAGATGGAACGCCCGCTGCTCGTGGTGCCGGGCCTGGCCAGGGAGATCGTCGATCTGCTCGGGCGCTGGGGAGCACGGTCGGCACGTCATGTGGACGAGGCCCGGTTGGAAGTCATCGTCGACAGGGAACCATTGGACCGGTCGGAGACTGGGACACAGCTCGTCTCCGTCCTGACCTGGCTGCCCTTGGTGCTGGCGGCCTTGGCCGATCACAGTCCGACAGGGATCCGGCCGACCGAAACGTCCCTTGCGGAGCTGGTCGCGGGCGCCCGGCGGATCGGCTCGCGCACCTACCGGACGCTGGAGATCCGGCTAGACGAAGAGGAGGTGGCGTTGCCGAGCCGGCTCGGCGGAGTCCTGCCGCTGCCCGACGACGACCGCCCTCTGCTCCTGCAGCGGGCCCAGCCCGAAGACTGGAACGGGGTGGCCCGGCTCGCCGAACCCGTCGCCCACCTGACCGGCCGCCCCGACCTCGGTGTCCGGCTGAGACTGGTGGCCCGCGAGCTGGAGCACCTGCACGCCGATCTCCGCGAGCCGGGGGAGGAGGAGCTCGGTCAGGCACTCGGTCTGTCCCCGAACCAGTTCGCCGAAACCGTGCAGCGTTACGAAGGCACAACCGCCGCCGTCGTCCACCGCTGTCATCCGTTCCTTGTCCACTTCCTGGGACGTCGGCGGGGCGACGCCCTAGTCGAACCACCTCCCCGCGACACCAGGGAGTTCCAGGCGGCGCTTGAGGCACACGCGGTGGAACTGCCGGTGGAGGCCGCCGTGCTCCTGACCAAGGCACGGCGGGCACGCGACATCGACGAACTGCGTGAAGCGCTCGGCGTCGGGTTCGCGGAGTTCAATGCCACCCTGGCCGGGCTGACTCCTCCGCACACTGTTATCAGCCACGCGGACGCCCACCGGGAGGCGATCGAGAAGCATTTGCAGCGACATCGGGGAGCGCTTCTCGACCGTCTCCGACTTGCTCGACTCCGGCGATTCGACGCCCGTGAGGCTCAGCCGGACTGGCGGCAGTTGCGCACGCTGGAGGGAATCGAGCCCCCCGCGGAGTGGAACACCACGCTGGAGACGGCGACACCGCAGCAGGTGCGCGCTCGGGTGGAGGAGGTCCTCGCCGAGCGGCTGGGCTCGCGACTCCCAGCGGAGGGCGCGGACCTCCCTGCCTATACGGCCCTGCTTCCCCGGAACCGAGCGGCCATCAGGACGGTCGTACCCGATCTGGTCGCCCTGATCCGTGCCTGCAGCCGTCCGCTGCCCGCCGCACTCGACCAGGGAGACCCGGCGGAGGCGGTGACTGAATTCCTCGACGAGGCCGGCGCGCTGGACTTCCGTCTGCTCGGAGCCGATGACATCGCCGCCTGGCTTGCGGCGCTCGGGCACTGGCCGGCTGGCATGCCTGCCAGCGCGGAGCCTGCCGTCCAGGGCGTGACAGCCGCCGAACTCGAAAGCGGCCGCATGGCTGCCGACTCGGTACGGGCACAGCGCGAGCACCGCCAGCGGATCGTCAGCATCGGCGGGAAGGAGCTCGATGTGCACACCGGTGACTTCGGCGAACTCACCGCCGAGCTCCAGCGAGCGCTCGATGCGGATCCGCAGCTCCTCGGCAACCGCAACGTCTTCGCCTCGCTGACTCCCATGGGGCCGGGGCGACGGGGAGCGTCGGCCGCTGGCCGTGGTGGCGGCAGAGGAGAGCCCCGAAGGCTGTCGGCCGCGCAACGAGAGGCGATCGGCTACGCCGGAGAATGGTTCGCCTATCAGTGGCTCTGCCGAAACTACTCGGCCACTAACGAAACCAGCTGGGTATCGACGAACCGCAGGAAGTTCTTCCCCGGACTCCCTGGGGACGACGGGCTTGGGTACGACTTCCGTGTCGGCAGCGGCCGTCAGCCCTTGCTGTTCGAAGTCAAGGCCAGTCAGGGCGAGGGAGGCCAGATCGAACTCGGCGAAAGCGAGGTCCGGGCAGCCCAGCGGAACACCGGCAGCGACCGCTGGCGGATCCTCATGGTCACGTCGATCCTGGAACCCTCCCGGCTCCGGGTGGCGATGCTTCCCAATCCCTTCAGCGCGCGAGGCCGCGATCTTTACCGGGAGGAGGGCGGCGCGCTGCGCTTCTCGTACCGCTTGTGAGATCAGCTTGGCTAGCCCCTACACCCACCTGCCTACTGTGGCCCAGTGCTGGTGGTACCAGACATCGCCACAGACCGAACCTCACGACATCGAGCGATGAAGAACTACGGAACGCTCATAAAATGCCTTCTCGGCTTGTGCTCGCGCAGTTGGAGAGCAGGCTCCACCGACTCACGTGCTTTGGGCTTGACGCCGGCGACGCAGAGCGAGGCCCGGGCACGCCTCCGGACGCCTAGTTCGCCGATGTGAGCGGCGCGGTCAGATCGTCCTCAATGGCGACCAGCTCGGCGATCTTGTTGGCAATGTCTGCCATCGAATCATCCGCCGTGTTCAACCCGTTTCGGGAGGCAAGCAAGGGGCTAACCTTCCGGAGTTCGTCGTAAGTCGTCTCGTGCACGACAGGGAGCAGCAGGTCACGTGCAAGGAGCTCCGAGAGCTCCTTGTCAGAGACGCCCCTGCGGTCGACGCGTTTCAGTAGCGCAGGGGTGACCAGGACGAGACCCGTACGCGACCTCGCCAGGCCCCTGTCGATTTCCCGCATGAACGGTTGGCCGAGCACAATGTCCTTCTCGCTGAACCAGACCGACACTCCCTCTGCTTCCAGCAGGTCGTGCAACTCCTTAGCAGCACCGCGCCGGTCATCCCAGGCGTGGCAGAGGAAGACATCGCGAAGGTCTGGCTCCTGACGCGCGCGCAACTCGACGGTGCGGCGAACGGGAGTCAGCGCCCGCACCTCGGCAGGCGTGTAAGTCACGGATGAGGTGCTCGGTGACCAAGGCGGCCGCGTTCTGCCGCTAATGGAGCTGCCCCTACTGCTCGAGCCGCCCCCGCTACTGCTCCGCGACGTGTAATCCGGCTGCGGGTAGTAGGGCCGGGGCGATGAGTACCCGGAGCGTCGGCCGCTGCACGCAGGGCACGCCGCAGCTGCGCTGGCGGTTCGATGGCCCCGGACCGGGGCCGTACAAGAACTCATAACCACACGGTAGTCGACGCGGCCCCTGGAGCCATCTCGTTGACGCGTAGCCCGGGGGCGCCGGCACATTCCAGCATGTCGCGATTCCCCGAAGGGTAAAGACGGTCACCCGCCGGATCATCGGGATCTGTGAACGCCAGGGCATCTCGGTTCCTCGGCGACCGCGTCTACCTGGGCGCCACCTCCTGGACGACCACACCGGTCAGACGCCCACCCTTGCCACGCGTGGTCGTCGAACAGCACACGGTCTACCGCGCGCTCCCCGCAGGGGGGCGCCGGTCGAACGCGGCCTGGCCAGACTGGAGTCCTGGCACGTCTTCCGACGAGTCCGGTGCAGCCCGAATGGGAGCTCGTCAATTGCCGCGGCCCTCCTCACTTTGGAGCGGCAACACTGAAACAGCTCATAGACTCAGCTCTTATCGGACGCGAAGTGCGTCCATCGAGAGGGGAGATGCACGCAGTGCTCGAGAGGATCAAGGAGTCCTTGCAGGGGGCGGACGACATTGGCTTCGAGATCCAGGAACGTCCCGATTGGTTGCGAGTAGGTCTACTTTGCTCGCCTCTGTCGCTGCTCTTTGAGCAGACACCTGGCGGAGATGTCTTCACATCCCTGCACTGCCGCGCCTCACGAACCTTCAGCGGAGATCGGACCGACCTGCACGACGTTTACTCGTTGCTGGCGGCTTCCGTTTTTCGGCACGCAGGTGCCTTTTCCGCGATGCTGATCGATATTGAGCATCCAGCCACGGGGATTCCGGGTGAGCTCTCCGGCCGTTACCTTGTCCCGGAGCAAGGGGCGGGCTACTTGTTGCCCCCGGATGAAGTGGGGCTTGGTTCTGCGGAAGAGCTGTTCGGGCATCTAGCCTTGTTTGAACGTCTAGCCCATAGGGCAACCACTCTTTGGCACCCTCAGCATTCATCGCCCATGGATGACGGTTATGACCCGAATCGTCAAACTGACCAAATCTGGGCGAGAGGTGTCGCTGAACAGTTGCAGACGGAGGCATCGGAAGAGGATCTCTTTTTTCAGAGGGACAGCACTGACTGGCTCTACTACCGGACTCACGACGGATCGGTTGCCGTGGTCGAGTCTGCAGAGGTTGCCCATTTCCTAAAGGCGGTGCGGGTCGATCCAGGCGAAGAAATTGCAGGGATTAACGGATTCCTCTATACCGGCAAGCACTTCCATCATTACGTTTCTCGAGAAATTATCCACGTCGCAGATCGTGTTCTTGAGCTGGACGGAGTGCTGGTTGGAAGCAGTAGTCCAGCCGCCAGTGCGACCGTTGTTCCCCTAGAGGATAGTGTTGTCCTATCCAGCGGAAATCGTGCTGTCTTGCTACGTCATGAGAGCGGCGTTTCCGGATTCTCGCGTGAACGCTCTCTGGTTCTTGAGCGGAATCGCATTGAACAGGAGAGACTTTTCCCGCCCAGTGAGTTCACCTGGTCCGAGGAAATCGACGGCGGAAGATTCGAGCGACTGATCTACGACTTGCTCGAGTGTGAACCGGGTGTGCGCGAGGTCCGCGCGATCGGTGCTTCGCGTGAACGCGATGGTGGCCGAGACGTCGTTGCATCTTGGGTCACGCCACCCGCTACCGGTGCGGCAGTCGTGGAAGGTGAGGCGGTGGTAAGAGAACGCCGCGTCATCATCCAATGCAAGGCCCGCAAGCGCAGCGTTGGCCGGTCTGATCTGGGCGGCGGAATCTTGGACACGCTATTCATGTACAAAGCCGAAGGGTATTTCCTTGCCACGTCAAGTCAGCCAGCAGTAGCAACCATCGACCTTCTGGAAGAAATAGCGCAGCGTGGTGGCTACTTCACTGGTTGGTGGGGAAGAACAGAGATCGAGCAGCGCCTGCGACGTAATCCGCAAGTTCTAAGGCGATATGCGGATATCGTCCAGCCGGTTCCGTAGCGTTTTTGGGAGGTGCGGCCCCGCGTAAGCCGGTTCACCGGCTCGGGCATCACGTAAGGTTCGGTGCTGTCGCATGCTGGCCTGTCCGTGGAACCAGGGGACGCCGATGACACAGCAGCTCTGGAGCAGCCAGAGGCATCAGACCGCCATCGGCCGTGTCGGTCTCTCACTACCGGCCCGTCGCGCCGTCGGCGACCTCCAGCTGGAACCCGACACGGAAGTACTGGACTACGGGTGCGGACGTGGCGGCGATGTACGTGCACTGCAGCACCTCGGCTTTGATGCCGCGGGGTGGGACCCGGTGCACTTCCAGGACGGGCGGCGCGAGCCGGCCGAGGTGGTCCTTCTCACCTATGTCTTGAACGTCATTGAGAATCCCGCCGAACGACGCGAGACGCTCCTACGAGCGTGGGACCTCGCCAAATCGGTGCTCGTCGTGTCCGCACGGTTGAGGTGGGAGCGCAACCAGATCAAAGGCACGGAGTACGGCGACGGCATCCTCACCCAGCGCCGCACCTTCCAGCACCTCTACGCCGCCGGCGAGCTTCGCGACTACGTTGAGGAAGCCACTGGTGTCCGCTGTGTGTCGGCGGCGCCGGGCATCGTCTATGCCTTCAAGGACGACGCGGCCCGTCTCAGCTACCTCGCCCGCCAGGTCGCCCCTGACGGGGGATGGTTGGCCTCTGAGGACACCGCTTCGGCGATCACCTCGGTTGTCGCTCATCTCGAACAGCGGGGCCGGATGCCGCAGCTTGAGGAAATGCCGCAGCCCACTATCAGCCTGCTCGGCCACCTGCGCCCCGGTGAACTGAAGCGCCTTGCCGAGCAGGAAGCCGACCCCGTGAAGGTGGAGCGGAGCGCCGAACGCGGAGCCCTCGACACTCTGCTCTTCCTCGCCCTGGAGCTGTTCCATGGCCGAGGCCCGGTGAGCAGTCTGCCCCTGCCTGTTCAGCTGGACATTCGTGCGTTCTTCCCCTCATACACCGAGGCGTGCCAGCGCGCCGATCGCCTCCTGTTCAAGCTGCGCGACGACGCCTACGTCCGCCGAGCGATGAACGGCTCTATCGCAGGCAAGTTCACCGCGACCGCCCTGTACGTGCACCGTCGGGCACTCCACCGGATCCCGGCCGTGCTGCGGCTGTACGAGCAGTGCGCGAGTATCGCTGCAGGCCGTCCCGGCGAGTGGTCCGTCGTCAAGCTCCGCCACCAGGGCCGGGGCGTCAGCTGGCTTGACTACCCCGAGTTCGACACCGACCCCCACCCGCGTATCGCGGCCTCGTACGCCGTCGACCTGAAGACCCTCAAGTCCTCCTTCACCTCGTACGCAGACTCCACCAACCGTCCCCTCCTGCACCGCAAGCACGAGTTCCTCGCCGAGGATGACCCCGACGGACCCAAGTACCGGAGGCTCACCGACGCCGAGGTGCGCGCCGGCCTGTACGAGAGCCCGCACCTGATCGGCACAGAAGAGGGCTGGGAACGCGAACTCGTACGCTGCGAACGCGAGTTGCGAGGCCACCGGCTCGTACGGCGAACCGTTGGCGGGTGAGCGTGGCCTGGCCCTCGGCGGCCGTGTGATTGTGAGTGGCGTGTGAGACGGTCCACTTATGACCACCACCAGCACGGAGGGCCCCTGCCAGCCCCCGTACCGAACGCTGTCCATGCTCGCGCTGGCCGACCCCGAGGACCACGTCCGTGAGCTCACCGACTGGATGGAGCATGCATCCGCCCGTACTGAAGCGCACGGCGCGCAGAACGACTGGGACAACGCCTACAGGTGGCTCCGCCTTGCCCAGGGCCTGCGCACGATCACCTTCGACATGTCCTACGACGACGGCGGCATGTGCTCGGCAGGCATCGACTTCGACGGCGTCTGGACGGAGATGATGGAGGGGTGGCAGCTGCACCAGGTTCGCCTCGGCTACCTGCGGGCAGCGCTGGAAGGCTTCGTCCGGTTGCTGCACCCTGATGCCGCCGACCCGGGGCAGGTCATCGAGGCGGCGGAACAACAGCTGCAACACCACGCCGAGGTGTGGCCGCTGCACGCACGCGAGGTCGCTGAACATCTCGGCGGGCACAGCCCGGACCGCGTGGCGAGCGGCAAAGCGTCGGTCGCGGCAGGAGTGGTTCAGGCGATCGACCTGCACGAGAATGCCGTGCAGGGCCGTGCGGGCATCCCCGAGCCGGCCACCGACGCGGATGCGAGGATCTTCGCCGCTGGGCATGCTGAGGTTTGCGCGGCCAAGGAAGCCTGTTCGGTGCTGCTGCTGGGCATTCAGTTGCTGATGGCGGCGGCGACGAACGAGAACCGCGTCGCCGTTTTCGACGACAAGTACCTCCTCGACGGCAAGTGGGTTCCAGACTCCTCGGGCGGCAGCCGCTGGGTGGACGAGGAGATGCTCTACAGCGAGTACCTGGCGGTCCTTCATCTTGAGCCCGGTGAGCCGCCCGAGCTCTGATCCAGCCCCGCCCCGTGGTCTCCGACGGCCCCCTTGGGCGGCCATCCGGATGCACGACGGGTGCGGGGCCGGAGCCATGGCTTCCGGCCCCGCACCCGTCATGACCGATGTGGTGGTCAGGTCATGCACCAGCCGGAGTCGCACGCCCCCTCGTCCTCGGCGCCGTCGTCCCTCGGGCTCTCCTCGGGGATGGCCTGAGCGAGCGGAACGCCGTACCTCGTGAGATACACCGCATCCCGTCCCAGCGCGTCCCTGCGGCGGTTGATCGTCTCTTCCAGCCGGACCGACAGGGCGAACAGCTCGGGCTCGTGCCGACGCTGGTGGTGCCAGGCGCCGACGGTACGGAAGGGGCAGAAGAAGCAGGAGCTCTTGGGCGGCACAGGCAGGCCAGCCTCCGCGATGATGCGTTCGCAGTCGTCCCTGCGCAGCCCGAGATCAAGGAGCGGGTACTCGATGACCTCGTGAGCTTCCCGCCGCCGGCGGTTGGCACGATGGATCTCGTCGAGGGATATACCGATGCCGATCGTCGCCGGCTCCTCCGCGGTGGCGCCGTGCTCCCGAAGCCACCGCCCCACCACCTTGATCTTGAAGTCCGCCGTGCAGTTGCGGCGGCCGGGAGCACCGTTTGCCATGCGAACCGGGATGGGGATCGACCGGGTTTCCGGCCGGTGTAGCCGCTGCATGAGGGTTTCCGTAGCCCCATCGCGTCGCCGGCGCTTGAGCTCATGGATTTCCAGTCCTGCACGTGCGGCGTACGGGATGGCGATCTCACGCACATACGCGAGGGTCGCCGGATGCTCGCTGTCGTCTCCGACGTTGGCGAATAGGAAGGTGCGAAAGTCGATCTCCCCACCAGCGGCAAGCACGAGCAGGGCAGTGCTCTGGACGCCACCTCCGTAGGAAACAGCCTTCATGGGGCGGCGGTTTGGTTCGCTGGCAGTAGTTCGAGGGACGGAGTCGGTGGGGTGGGGGTGATGGGCTCCAGTGGTCTGCTGCAGCATCGACATGTGAGAGACAGTATGGATAACATCCAATCTATGCAAGTGTTTCTCTCATTATGGTCGGCCAGCACGGAAGCAGTACGGGGGATGAGTCGACATGTGCAGGATTTGGGGGACGGGTTACGGCCGAGGCTTGATGGTGACGGAAAGCCCCTGCGCTAGGACGGAGTTCAGGAACTCGGCTGCGGCGTCATGCTCAGCACTGGTGAACGTCTGCGCAGGAGGCGGCGAGGGGCGAGGCGGGCGTGCCTTGGGAGGGCTCAGCCGTCGGCCGCGAGGTTTTTGGGGAGCACGCTGTCCGGCGCGGAGCGCGGTGACTTCGGAGGCCACGATGGTTCGCTCCCGCTGTCGCCCGTCTTCCAAGATCGTTTCAAGGAGCCAGAGCGGAGAGCCGGAGACGAACAGGTCGGCCTCGGCGATCCGCTGCCGGTTGCGCCAGCGGGAGATTGCCTGCGCGTCCTGGCCGAGAACGCGGGCTGCCTCCTGGATACCGACTACGACCGGGAGTTGCTCCTTGTCTTGCAGGTCGTGGCCGAGGGGGATAGCGGCTTTGTACGTCTCCAGCCGTTCGTGATCGACTTTGCGGTCGCCCTCTCCGTCGAGTCGCATGACCGTGCTCAGCAGCCAGTACGGATTTCCCGACGCGATCAAGTCGGGCTCGTCGAGCGTGCCCTCTGTCCGCCACCTCTGGGACGTCTGCCGCTCCACGTGGAAGAGGAACGCAATCTCGGCGTGCCCGAGGAGAAACGGGACGCGTACCTCTGCCATGAGACGGCCTTCCCCATCACCTGTGCTCGTGTCTGTCGGCGATGCGCTGGCGGACACACCGTGGTTGTGATCTTAGGCGTGCTCAATGCCAGGTCGCAGCTCCCACGAGCCCACTTCGGTGTAGTACCGGCCGAAGTGCTGGAGCCAGGCCGCGAGCGTCTCGGTAGTTCTGCGCGCCTGTTCCTCTGTATCTCCTGTTCGCTCGGCAATGGCCCGCTGGAGCTCGATGTTGCTAAGACGCTGTTCCGCGGTCAGCCGATCGAGTTCCGGGATCGCGTGTAGGCGGACCTCCACCTCAGTGTTGAAGGCGTCTTCAGTGAGGCCGGCGGGAACATCGAGCATGGCCAGGTCGCGCACAATTCCGGCCTCGACCAACGAGGTAAATCTCTGGCGTCCGCCGTAGAAGGCGTAGACGTTCTCCGGTCTCCTTGTCTCCGGGAACCAGTACGGGGCTGCTTCGTCCTCGGAGGGCGGAGTGATGCGCTCGCTCCTCAGGAGCTCGGCCTGCTGCCTTACGAGAGCTGCGGCGTGGGGTGTGGCTATGGTGGAGCGGGCGTTGATCTGGCCGAGGACGCGCTGTACTTCGGGGTGGTCGAGCGACACCTCCAGCAGGAGCTCCACGTTGGCGTTCGGTACGCGTCCTGTGGCTTTGCCGGTCAGATTGGCGGAGCCAACCAGGCAACGGCCGCCAGCCCGGTAGAGCTTGGCGTGGAGAGACGGACACAAGGCAATGGAAATGCGCTCATCGCTCTGGGCAGCTTCGATGATCTCCGGGTCGGAGACCCCGGCGGCAACTTCCGCCGGGGTCCAGCGAGTGACGCACGTGATCTTCTGGACGGCGGAGGGCACCGCGGCGATGGTCTCCTCGAAGATCGCCTTCTTGATGAAGGGGGCGATGATGACCACCTCCTCGGCGGCGTCCTCCATCAGGTCCGCGATTTGCTGCCAGACATGGTCCGGCTGCGTCACTCCTCTTCACTCCCGTCCTCGATGAAGTCACGGGCGTACCGGCCCCAGTCGCTCCGGGCATCCGCGATGACCCGGCGTGCCTTCTTGTTGGGGATCTCATCCTCCATCCGTGCCCAGGAGAAGATCAGCAGCTTGAAGGTCTCGGTCGCGCGGGCGAGCCGCTGGCGGAGTTCTGCTTCGTTCGCTTCCTCGGGCACGTCCTCAAGCACGGCCATCAGCTTGCCGTGTAGGGGGTGCTCGGTGTTGAAGGACACCTGGAGCATGCCGGCGAGCAAGTCGATGTTGAAGAAGGCGGATGAGTCCTGGGGGCTGGAGATCCAGCGGACGCGCCAGTCGTTCTCCATGGCCTCGTCGACCAAGGTCTGGGCGGTGTCTTCGTCGACGTGGTGTCGCTCGGTCAGTGCGGTCAGCTGCTCCTGGCGCTTGTCGGCTTCCGTCGCCTCCTCGGCGAGGAGGTCGGTCGTACCGGTGTACCCGTCCTCCTGCCGGCGCTTGACGGCGTCCGTGGCCTTGGAGGTGACGTCCTGGTCGTACCGCTTCTTACCCTTCCGGTCGCCCAGCGTCTGCTGCTTCAGCTTCTTGCGCATCTTGCCCAGGAGGCCCTTGAGGTACTGGGCGAGGTCGATCAGCGGCAGGCGGGGGTCGCCGAGTTCCCGCAGACGGTCCTTGAACTGCTTGGGTGTCTCGTCGGGATCCTGTTCGGCAGACCAGTCGAAGTCGGCGAGTGATGAGAACACGACGGCGGTCTGCTTGTTGTTGGTGACGCCGAACACCTCGTCGAGCTCGGGCGGGAAGTCCACCTCAACGCCCCACCACCGCTCCACGGGGTCGTAACCGATCGCCCACGAGGTATCGAGGTCGAGCTCGCGGCCCTTCCGGACCAGCGAGACGCCGACATTCCGACGGGCGTGCTTCCCCCACTTCTGGTCACCCGGGGCTCGGTTCGGGTTGGCATCGCCGGGCCACGGATGGCCGGAGACATCGGAACGGCGGGCTTCAGGCCGGGCGATGGATGCGCGCACCGTTACGGTGTGCTGTGTGCCATCGACCGTGATGGGGTAGCGGTAGACCCCGGGTTCGGCCTCGTTGCCCATGTGGAACGGCTCGAACATGGGTGAGCTGTTGAACGGCGCGGGCGTACCGGTCTTCGCCATGAGGTACAGAGGATCGTTGGGCTCGGCGTAGTAAGCGCCGTTGTCCCCTTCGGTGACCTTTTCGATGACCTTCCCATCGCGAACGGGTGCCATCTTGATGTCCACGGAGCCGTCGTGCAGGTAGTGCCGGTACACACGACCGATCAGCTCGGCGGTGTTGCGTAGGGTGGCGCCGGCACTGTGCCATTTGACGCGGTCCAGGTCCGTCCAGACGACCAGGGTGCCGCTGTTACCCAGCGGCACCTCGCTCAGGTCGTCCCAGTACTCCGGCACGCGGCGAGGTACGGGGTCGGGAACCTCATCCTGCCCGCTGGTGATCTCGTCCAGGTCAAGGTAGGTGTACAACGCGTTCGCGGGGCTGTTCTTCCACGACCAGACCTCGACCTTGGTGCACTGGGACATGCTGGAGTTGGGCAGGCCCATGCCGAAGCGGCCGATGCGGTTGCGGTCGTCGCCGAGGCCGTCTCCGTATTTCAGAGCCCGGCGCAGGAGTTCGCTGTCCATGCCCTTGCCGTCGTCGAGAACGGCGATCTTGTCCACCCGGTACCTGGTCTGGGTTGCGCCCTCGATGGGGCTCTCGCAGGCGAAGACCTGTACCAGCGTGGCTTCGGCATCGATGCTGTTGTCGATCAGCTCGGCGAGCGCGTAGGCGGTGTTCTTGTAGCCGCTGTCGCGCATGGCCTTGACGGTCAGCGAAGGGCTGACGATCCGGTAGTTGTTTCCTTCGCCGGTCACGCTGTCTCCCATACGTCTTCCCAGTTGGTGAATGCTTCGGCGACGTCGCCGAACCCGGGGAGCTCCGGGTCGACGACGGTGACGATCTCGCAGGTTTCGGTTCCGCCGGCCTTGGGGCCGCGGATGACCCGGCCGACCATCTGGCTGTAGAGCACCAGGGACTTGGTCGGTCGGGCGATGACGGCGGCGCTGGCCGCGGGCGCGTCGAAGCCCGTGGTCAGAACTCCGAAGTTGCAAAGGATCATGGGGCGCCGCGCCGTGCTCTTGAATCGACGGATGGCGTCGCTGCGATGCCGCGGCGAGGACTCGCCGGTCACGAATACCGCGTGGAGGCCAGCCGCGGAAAGCACGGATGCGATGAGGCGGCAGTGCTGCACCGATGCCGCGAACACGAGGATGCGGCGGTGCTGTTTTTCAAGGAGGTCCATGATCGTCTGGACGACCTTGAGGTTCCACTGCTCATCCTTCGCGAGCTCGGCGATGATGCTGTCCGGGATCTCGAACGCTCGCGCCAGGCTCTGCTGATCCCGGGCCGACAGATGCATGCCGGCTTCCGCGGCTACTGTGCGCATGACCGGTTTGGCCAGGTAGCCCTGTTCGATGAGGGCCGTCACGGGGTTCGTGTATCCCTCGATTTCCAGCATGACCTTCTGGCGGGAAAAGAAGTCGGCGAGTTCTTCGTCCTTGGCGATGTCCGCCCACGTGCGGCCCGGGGTCGCGGTGAGACCAAGCAGGCTCGAATCGTGACGTACCGTCAGGTCGTCCACCACGCCCTGAAACGTGGGGGCGATGATCTGATGGGCCTCGTCGAACACAGTCAGAGTGCTGCGGGCGGCCAGCGTGCGCAGGAACTGCGGGTTCGATTTGGCGATTGAGACGGCCTTCTCCAGCCCGAGGACGACCAGACCGTCGGTGACATCTGCGAGATCCGGTGAAGCACTACCCCACACACGGAGAACCGGCAGGGGGCGGTCGCCGACCTTGCTCCAGGCGCGCTCGAACTCGACCGCGGCCTGCTCTAGCAGTTCCTGCCCGTGAGCCAGCCACACCACCAATGTGGGTCCGTGCTGCCTGAGGTGGTCGCCAATCATGCTCATGCCGGTCCGCGTCTTGCCCACGCCCGTCGGCAGATGGAGTACAACCCGGCGGGGGCCGTCGTACAGCAGCTCCTTGGTCCGGCGCGCTGCGCGGAGCTGATGCGGGAACAGGCCGTAGTCGGGAGTCGTTTCCCGCTTGAAGGAGGGGAGCTGAGGCTGCGCGCGCTCGACCGTAAAGCCGAAGAACTCCAAAAGTGCCCTGCGCTCGTCAGGTGTCCACTTCAACGAGTTCAGGTACTCCAGCGGTTGCCCGTCGCTCAGCGACCCGAGCCGCTGCGCGAGCTCCCTTTGTTTGGGTGCGGGAATGAGACCGATCAGCGCCCCACGCTCGTCCTCGTCGGCGAACAGGAGCTCGGCGTCGATCGCGATCGCTGCGACAGCTCGCAACCGCCCGTCACCGGCCGTGCCTCCTTCGATGAGGTCGAGGAGGCTGCACAGCTCCTTGCCGAGGTGTCGGCGGATGTAGTCCATGGGGGCGTTTGCCAGGAGGGCCTCGATCGGCATTCCCGGTGACCACGTCGTCACAGCCTCACCTGACCGAGGCGGCTGACGGCGAGCCGTGATCCGCTCGCACAGGACCGACCATCATCGTGAAGTTCCTCTCCAGGTCGACGCACACCAAGCACCGCCCCGACGTGCGTAGTTACTGCAACGCTGCAGCGTGCGGGCCACCCTAATCGGAACCACTGACAACAGGAGCGTCTTGAGGTGAAAAGCCTAGCCAGGGACGGCATTTGGCCACACGGTTGCCCGTCTGCCCGTCTGCCCGTCTGCCCGTCTGCCCGTCTGCCCGTCTGCCCGTCTGCCCGTCCGTCCGCGAAGCGGATCTTGTGACATGCGGCTTGTGCATGAGCGCCTAATGTAGAACTTTTGTTCGGTAAATGGCTTGCGACACCACGCGTTCGGGTGATTCAAAGAGTGGATCTTGACTCGCGGCTAGGCTCGCGGCGAGCTCCTGGTGGAACCCGGGATGCGGGAGCAGGCTTCCACCAGCAGTACATTGGTGTGTGACACGAGCGAGGTGGGGTGGCAGATGATGAACGGGCCGAATGGGTCGTATACGTCCTATTTTGACTACAACGCCACCGCTCCGATTCGGCCCGAGGCGCTCGCGGCCGTCGTCGAGGCCATGCAGTCGGTGGGTAACGCCTCAAGCATGCACGAACCGGGACGGCAGGCGGCTCATCGGGTCGACGGCGCCCGCCGTCAGCTGGCCGACCTCCTCGGCTGCTCGCCTGGCGAAATCATCTTCACCTCCGGGGCGACTGAAGCGAACAACCTGGCCCTCCGGGCCGCATGTAGCGCCGGAAATCCCGTGGTTACAAGCCCTGTTGAGCATCCGGCTGTCCTGGAGACAGCTCGCGCAGTCACCGCTGAGAACCCCGAGGACCTCGTGCTCCTGCCGGTCGCCAGTGACGGCCTGGTGGATCTCGACGCCCTCGATCAGGTCTTCGCTACGCGTCGTGGAGGCGTGGTCTCGCTGATGGCGGCGAACAACGAAACCGGGGTCCTCACCGATCTCCGCGTCGCGGCCAAGGCGGCCCGTGAAGCAGGCGCGCTCGTCCATACCGACGCCACGCAGATCATTGGCCGCCTCCCCGTGGACGTTGCTGAACTCGACGTCGACCTCTTGTCGCTGTCTGCCCACAAGTTCGGCGGACCGCAGGGAGTCGGCGCCCTGTATGTACGGCGTGGGTCCCCCCTCCCTCACCGGCCGCTCCTCGTGGGCGGCGGACAGGAGCGAGGCTGGCGCGCAGGCACGTTGAACGTGGCAGGGATCATCGGCATGGGGGCAGCGGCCGACGCGGCGCGCCACGGTCTCGGCGAGGATGTCGAGCGGATCGCGGCCCTGCGTGACCGCCTCGAAAGCCTCGTGACCGATGCCCTGCCCGGCTGCCGTATCAACGGCCGTCGCGATCAACGCCTGCCCGGCGTGACAAGCATTACTTTCCCCGGGGTGCCTGCGGATGCGGTCCTGGCGGCCATGCCCGACGTGGCTGCCTCGGAGGGCAGCGCGTGCGCGTCCGGCGCTCCGACGCCGAGCCACGTACTCCTGGCGATGGGGCTGTCCCGGGAGGACGCCGACAGCACGATCCGCTTCTCGCTGGGCTACGCCACCACGAATGCTGAGATCGAGCATGCCGCGCACGCCGTCAAACGTGCCGCGACGCAGGTTCGCGCCGCGCTGGCCGAAGCCCATGGTCCTCGCTGACTGTTATCCCGTTTACCACCGCGTTAGAGCAATCGCATTGGACACAGAGAGGTCCCGAATGTCAGACAGCCGGCTTGGGGAAGCCGCCCATTTTGCCTTCGCGCGACACGAAACGTTCGCGCCCCGCTTCGGCTGGCTGCACAAGGCATACATGCAGGTCAAACGCGACCAGGGTGCGTTTCTCGCGGACGACGCGCCAGTGTTGTTCGGTGTGGGCAAGAACATGGTCAACGCCATGCGCTACTGGTCGCGTGCGTTCAAGCTGACCCGCGAGCACTCGCCCGCGCAGCGCACTCAGGCCAAGTTCTCCTATCCCACCTGGGAGGCCCGCTGGCTTCTGGACGAGGACGGTGCGGACCCGTATCTGGAGGAGAACGGCAGCCTGTGGCTGCTGCACTGGTGGCTGGTCTCTTCCCGCCCCGGGGCCAAGAGCCATGCGCCGGCCTGGTATACGGCCTTCCATCTGGCGCCGTTCTCCCGGTTTTCGACCGCGGACATGACGCAGGTGGTTACCCGGCATGTGAACTTCTCTTACGACAAGAGCCCGGAAGAGGCGTCAATCGTCCGGGACATTGACTGCATCACCAAGATGTATGCGCGCAGCGCCCCTGAGAAGGCCGGCTCGCCGGGCAGCTACGAGGACCTGCTCGCCTGCCCCTTCCGTGACCTTGATCTGCTCACCTTTGTCGGGACGCGTGGCAAGCCCGAGTGGCAGTTCACCAGCGGGCACCGCACCTCGCTTCCTGCCCGGGTCCTGGCGTACGCCTGCCTGGACTACGCTGCCAAGTTCTCCCGCCAGGCCAACTCGATCTCCGTTGCCCGCCTTGCCAACGAGCCTGGCTCCCCGGGGCGCGCCTTCCGTGTCCGGGAGAACGAGATCGTCATGGCGTTGCAGAAGATCGCCGCGGACCACCCGCAGCTCAACCTGACCGAGGCCGTGGGACAGCGCAGCCTCGCCTTCACGGCCGACCCCTTCGAGCTGGCCTGGGAAGTGCTGGACGAGCAGTACGACTTCGTCACCCGCCGTCCCGGATTCCCCACCCGTGAGGAGTGGGCTGCCAAGTTTCCCGAGCTCGCCAAGGCCGAGCAGAAGGAACTCGCCACGAAGGCCACGGACGCCACCGAGGCGGCCGACACCACCGAGATGCTCTTTGCTGAGGAGACCGCGTGACCACCGCAACCCCCACGCGGACCCCGAGCAGCCCGGCGAACTCCGCCCCGCAGTTCCCCGCCGGCATCGAACTTGTCGGCTCTCAGATGCGCTCGACCAACCTTGAGCGCGATGTTGAGGACGCCCTGCACGACCCCTACGTCGGCGCACGGGCCGTCGACGTTCTGGAGCGCATCGCGAGCGCTCTGGCTGACCAACGCCGCACCCGCGCCTGGTCGTTCACCGGTCCCTACGGCTCCGGCAAGTCCACCCTGTCCAACATCATCGACGCTCTGCTGGGGCGAGATGCCAAGCGGCGCAGCGAGGCCGAGCGCATCCTCGAAGAGGCCAGCCCCGCTCTAGCCCAGCGCCTTGCCACAGCACGCGACGCCATCGCCCCCGAGGGATTCCTCGGCGGCGTGGCCACCGCGCGCCGCGAACCCGTCGTCGCCACGCTCTCCCGCGCCCTGCACACCGCGGCGGCGCGACGCTGGGGCAAGCGTGTCCCGAAGGCCATCGCCGCCGCCCTGCAGGCGTGCGCCGACCCGGACAACGCCGGGGCCAAGGAGATTCTCGGGGCCGTCACGGCTCTGACCGCGGACGGCCAGCAGCCTCTGCTCCTCGTCATCGACGAGTTCGGCAAGACGCTGGAACACCTCGCCGGTCACAACGAGTTCGCCGACGCCCAGCACGACCTGTTCCTGCTGCAGGAACTCGCCGAGAAGGCGGCTGGCCCCAACGGGCTGCCCGTCTACCTGATGACCTTGCAGCACCTGTCGTTCATGGACTACGCCTCACGGTCCAGCGAACTCAAGACCCGCGAATGGGCCAAGATCCAGGGGCGTTTCGAAGACATCACCTTCGTCCCCCACCACGGTGACTCGCTGCACCTGCTGCGCCGCCGCCTCGACCGCTCGGCTATCAACTCAGCGGGGCAGGCCCTGATCGCCGCGTCGGCCGAGGCGTCCGCGGACATCTGGACACAGCACGGGCTCGGTGTTCTGGCCGAACTCGGCCCCGCCCACTTCGCGGACCTCTACCCGCTGCACCCGATCACGGCCCTGGCTGCGCCGATCCTCGCCGCTCAGATCGGCCAGCACGACCGCAGCCTGTCGGGCTTCCTCAACAGCGGCGAGCCCAACACCGTCCACCACTCGCTGGCACGGCACAGCAACCAGAAGGCGGAGCACGCCAGCACGGTGCGACTGCCGCAGCTGTACGACTACTTCCTCAACTCCGGGCGCACCACTCTGCTCGCCTCCGCCAACGCGAGCCGGTGGATCGAGATCGACTCGCGTATCCGGGACGCCAACGGCCTCCCGGATGCCGACCAGGACGTGCTGAAGACCATCGGCGTCCTCAACCTGATCGACTCCGACGGGGCGCTCAGCGCCACGGCGCCGATGATTCACTTCGCGCTTCACGACCCCACGGACGTCGCCGACCCCGACGCCTTCACGGCGCTCGAAGAGCGGCTCGCCGACCTCGTCAGCCGGGGCTTTGTGGTCCACCGCGAGTTCAGCGGTGAATACCGGGTCTGGCAGGGCACGGACGTCGACATCGACAGCCGGCTCAAGGAAATCATCAGCCGTTTCGATGATGCCTCGGTCATCAACCGGCTCGGTAGCCTCGTCCCGCAGGCATTCGTGGCCGGCCGCCACAGCCAGGTCACCGGCATGATGCGCGTGTTCTACACCGCGGTAAGCGGCCCGGAGACCAAGTCCGTCGCCGCCCCGGACGAGCTGAAGGAGCCTGCCGACGGCCTCGTCGTCTTCCACCTCGGCACCGACGCTGACCGGCCCAATGTCCACTCGCCTCTGCCGGTACTCGTCGGCACCACCCCCAACCCCGACGTGGTGGTCAGCACGGCCACCTACCTCGTCGCGCTGAAGGAACTCAGCACCCAGCAGGACATCGACCACGTCGCCCGGCGAGAAGTCATCGAGCGGCTAGTGCAGGCCGAGGCCGAACTGCTGGAACTCCTGCAGGATGCCTTCTACCCACCGTCCTCCGAAGCGTCCTGGAGCCTCTGGCACACCGGAGTCGCCCCAGATGAAGAACCCGCCGCTTCCGGCCTGAAGGCCCGCAGCCTGAGCGGCTTGGTCTCCCTCGCCTGCGAGTCGGTGTACCCGCACACCCCGCACATCCGCAACGAGATGCTCGGCCGCCACGTCCTGACCAGCCAGGCCGCCCAGGCCCGCGGCATACTGCTGACGGCCATGCTCTCCGCCTCGGGCAAGGAGAACCTCGGCCTCATCGGGTACAAGGCCGAACGGGCCATTTACAGCGGCGTCCTGGCCTACCTTGGCCTGCACCGCGAGAACGGGGTAGCCCAGGCCGAGAGCCAGCAAGAGAGCCTGCTCCCGTACGGCTTCTCCCCGCCCGGCGAGGGTCACGAGCACGCACAGCCCGCCTGGAACGCCCTCAACGAGGTGCTGACCAGTGCCACTGAGCGGGTCAGCATCGAAGGGATCATCCGTGTCCTGATGAGCCCACCATTCGGGCTCAAGGCAGGCGTGGTCCCGGTCTTCCTGGTCCCAGCCCTGGTCATCCGCCGCCACGACGTCGCCCTGTTCGAAGAAGGCACCTACCTTCCGCGACTGACAATCGACGTGGTCGAGCGACTCGTCAAGGGCCCGGGACGCTTCTCGGTGAAGTACACGCCGGCCGGAGACGGCCAGCGCGGCGGCATCATCAAGAAGCTGATGGTGTCTCTCGGCGTGGAGGCACCGCGCTCCAAGGCCCTGCGTAACCCCGACCTCCTCTCCGTAGCCAGCGCACTGATTGTGCGTGTGGCCGACCTGCACAGGTACGCCCGCACCACCAAGAACATCTCGGCCGACGCCCGCACGGTGCGCACGGCGATCGTCGGAGCGCTGGATCCCGACGATCTGATCTTCCATGCGCTGCCGAAGGCGCTCGGCTTGCCCGAGATCCCGGCCCACACGCGCGTCAACGCGGAAGAGGCGAACACCTACGTCGAACGTCTCACCGCGGCGGCCGACGAACTCGTGGCCATCGACAGCCAACTGCGGGCCGAAGTCGTGAGCGTCCTTGCACAGGAGTTCCGCCTGCCGGCCGAACTGCCGGAGCTGCGCGCCCAGCTCGCTTCCCGGCTGCGAGGCTTCGTCGGCGCGGTGCTGACTCCGGAACTGCGCGGCTTTGTCGACTTCGTCCTCAGCGACAGCCTTGAGGACGAAGACTGGCTCGAGCCCATCGTCGTACGCCTGACCAACTCAGCCCTCGGAGACTGGGACGATCACGAAGCCAAGGTTTTCCCGCAGAAGGCCCGATCGATGGCTGCGGCCCTTGACCGAGTCGGGCACCTGCACCACGCCGGGAACGAGGTCCGCGGCCGGGAAGAGAAACTCCACGCCCAGTTGTTGACCTTGACTGACAGCGCCGGCGTGGAACAACGCACCCTGATTTACGTACCGGAACAGGCCCGCAGCGAGGCCAGCAGCCTTGCCGCCGACGTCCTGTTGCAGGCCGAGAAGGCCCTCGGGCCGGACGGAGCGAGGATCCTGCTCGCGGCCCTCGCTCAGCGCGTGACCGATGCCGCGGCAGCGGCGAGTGAAAGGAAGGCACAGGGATGACCGACGGAGCCGACACGCAGAAGGTCCGGCACGTTCTCGGTATCTCCGGCGGCAAGGACTCCTCAGCGCTCGCCGTCTACATGCGCAACCGAGTCCCGGAGATGGAGTACTTCTTCTGCGACACCGGTGCCGAACTCCCGGAAACATACGAGTACCTCAACCGGCTTGAGGCCGCCCTCGGCAAGTCCATCGTGCGACTGAACGCCGACCGCGACTTTGACCACTGGATGGAGGTCTACCAGGGCACCCTGCCCAGCCCCCAGATGCGCTGGTGCACCAAGAACCTCAAGATCAAGCCCCTGGAAGACTGGGTCGGCGACGACAAGGTCATCTCCTACGTCGCCATCCGGGCCGACGAGAACCGCATCGGCTACGTCAGCACCAAGCCGAACATCGATGCCGTCTTCCCCTTCCGCGAAGAAGGCATCGACAAGGAAGGCGTCATGCGCATCCTGGACGAGGCAGGCATCGGCCTGCCCGGCTACTACGAGTGGCGCACCCGCTCGGGATGCTACTTCTGCTTCTTCCAGCGCAAGCACGAGTGGGTTGGCCTCAAGGAACGCCACCCCGACCTGTACGCCAAGGCCGTGGAGTACGAGGACAAGGTCCGCTACCGGCATACCGCCATGAAGGGCCGCAACTACACCTGGTCACAGGGCGAGTCGCTCCCGGAACTTATAGAGCGCAAGGACGAGATCGAAGCCAAGCACGAGGCAGCCCTTGAGCGCGCGGCCAAGCGCATCAAGCCCAACCGTCCCTTGCTAGAGGTTCTCTCCGACGCACTTGACTCAGACGACGACGAGGCCGGCTGCTCCGTCTGCCACCTCTGACGCGCAATCACACACAGCGGCCCCAGCAGCACGAGCTGGGGCCGCTCTTGCTTTCCCGACTTCAAATCGAGCTCGTCTCGCTTGTGGTTGTGGCCGCGCCCAGAGTCTGCCCCCACGATAAGTCGAGCTAATCCGTGATGAACTGACGTAACGTCACGTGTAGGGCATAGTGGACACATGGCGCTCCTGCTACCTCTGTCGACCACTCATATGCCACCATGAGGGACGCCTCACCCACAGGCATGGAGCGATAACGGAGGGAAGTCGAGGGTATGGGGACTCGCGAAATTTTTGACGCGGCGCCGTGTGAGTTTTTTCAGTTCCTCGGTGAGCCCAGTCGAGGGCTCTATCTCCTCTGTGATGGTGCGCATACACCTGGGAGAGGTCCCAGATCGGGTGCCTTCTCGGTGGCGTCGCGCACGGCCTTAAACAGCTTTCTGAGTTCGAGGAATCGATGTGTTTCCTCGGCATCGTAATCGTGCCTCGCGACATCAACTAACGACCGTTGAGCCGAAATGTAGGTAGCAGGTCGCGTCGAAGGTGATTCCCCATCTGATCTGACCGAACCTGCTGGACGGAAAAAGGGACTACGTATGCCTACGCAGGCCAAGGAAATATTCGAGGCGCAGAGCAAGAGCGTCCGCGAGCTGCTGTCTGACAATGGCCTGGGCCTCTACCTGCCGCCCTACCAGCGTCCGTACGGCTGGGGCAAGGACAAGGTCGAGAAATTGCTCGACGACACACTGCATGGCCTCAAGAATCTAAGTAAGGCGCCGGATAGCTTCACCTTCTTGGGGACCGTCATCACCATCCATGATGTCAACCATGTCACGGTGAAGCCCATCGTCAAATCCGAGGTCCCGGCCAAGGTCCTTACCGTGATCGATGGGCAACAGCGTTTGTCGAGCCTTCTTATCCTGCTGGTCGGCCTGCACAACCTCATTCGTCAGCGCGCATGGAAGGTCTTCAAGGGGAAGACGCCAGATCCGACCAACAGTGCTCAGAATCACCTTTACTCGGAAACGAGCGACATGCTGCAGATGCTCGCGGCAGCGTTCTACGAGCGAAAAAACTACGGAATCAAGCCGCCGATCTATCCGCGCCTCATCCGAGCCTTCGTTGATCAGTGGGCCAGGGATGAGAAGCTGAAGAAATATGAGTCACCGATTGCCAACCTTATCTATCAATACTCGTTGCTAGCCGATAGTGAGACAACTTCTAGGCCGACCGACTTCAAGCCGACGGCGCGTCAGAACGCGGGTGAAGGCGAAGGTGATCTCATCAAGAGGTACAACGAGATCCGTACGGGGTTGACCAAGCTGTCGCAGCGAAAGGCCATCGAGGAGCTGGAGGATCTGCCGCCTCTAGCAACCCTTGCTACCAACATAGAGTTCCAGCGTGCGCTCTTCAACCACGAACTCGATCCCGAGCTTTGCGCTTGGTTGGGGGAGTTGGAAGACGAGCCCGAGGCTGAGCTGATGCGACTCGTCATGTTTGCCGCCTATGGCTTGAACCGTATCGCTCTCACGGTCGTGCAAGGGAAGGACGAGGACTATGCCTTCACGATCTTCGAGTCACTAAATACCACGGGCGAGCCTCTGACCGCCTTCGAGACCTTCCTCCCTCGGGTGGTGATGGCAGAGAAGATTCAGGAGTACCAGGACTCGGATGCACACGCGTACATGAAGGCGGTTCAGGGCTACCTGGACCGCTTCGACGTCGGAGACAAGCTTCAGAACGCAACTCGAGACTTGCTGGTCACTTACGCGTTGGCAGAGACGGGAGAGAAGCTCTCCAAGCGCCTCCCGGATCAGCGGGTCTACATGCGCGATACCTTTGAGCGCCACAAGGACTCGGCCGATGACCGAAGCGCGTACTTGCGCCACCTACGCGACACTGCGGCCTTTGTCGGGAATGCCTGGGAGCCTGCGAACAACTCTCCTCGCGCGCTACCAGGGCTAGAAGCGACCGCCATGACGGACACCGTGAAGCTGTGCCTGTCCTTCCTTAATTCACTCAATCACACCATTGCCATCGCGCCGCTCGTGCGCTTCTACTCCGAGGCTGTCCACGCGGACGAGGGGGAAGCGAGGGGAAAACGCGTCGCCGAGTTCGAGAAGGCGATCAAGGCAATCACTGCCTTCACGGTCTTCTGGCGAGCGACCCGCCGCGGCACGGGCAACATCGACAGCCAGTACCGTGCGGTCATGGCCGGGGTGGACTCGCTCACGGGCATGGGACCGCTCGCTCGCCAGCGGGCAGTGCCCGGTGCATCGAAGCCTGATCCGATCGTCGACGCCGAGGCGCTAAAAAAGGAACTTGTGGCGCGCTTGTCGCACTCTAAGCACGGCGCTATCCCAAACTTGCCCTCGTTCCTGGCAGATGCTTCCGCGCTGCCGCTCTACAGAATTGCCCGCCCGCTGACGCGTTTCCTTCTTTTGGCTGCATATCACGACACAATTGAAGATCCGGAGAATCCGGGTCTGATCATCCAAGGCAAGGCGGGGGTCGCCTCATGCTTCACCGCAGACGGTTGGGATGACGAGAAGCACCTCACAATCGAACACATCGCACCACAGCAGGCCACGAGTGGGTGGGATAAGGAGTTCTACAGCGAGAAGGAGACCGTCCATAAGCTGGGCAATCTGGTCCTGGCACCGGGCGCTGCCAACACGTCCCTCAGCTCGCGGCCTTGGACTGAGAAGAAGGTCCTGTACGCGGCACTCGGTGCCTCGACGACCGACGATGCCAAGTCGATCCTCAACAGTTCTGGCTTCACTTTCGCGCAGACGACTGAAGATCTAGCGTCCCTGTCGCGCTACCTTCCGCACCTGCGGGCACTGGGTAAGCGTGAGGACGAGTGGAATCCGACGTTCATGGATCAGCGTGCTGACGTCCTCCTGCGTCTGGCCTACACGCGACTCAAGGGCTGGCTCGGCCTAGAGCTGTCTGACTCCATCAGTGATCAGGTGGTCCAGGTCAAGGATGTAGAGGTTGAGAACAATGAGCTCGACGAGACTGAGGATGCCGGTGGAGCGGTTGGAGCGGCGTAACATTGTGGGCCAATTGGCCGGCGTTACGGCCCGAATTTCGCGGGGTAATGAACCCGCTAGTTTTCCAGCCTGACTTCGCCATCTTGCGGCGGGCTTGGCTACATTGCATGACAAACAATCACTTCGAGTGTGCAGCCGGTCGGCTCCGACGGAGTTCGGCCCGGTTGGTACGTTCGGCCATGCGCACGGCCACCTTGAACACTGCACCCAGAGAACCGTGCGGGCGGATCTCAAAGGTCGCGCGGATTCCATCGCGGTGCCGTTGCTTCCGGGTACGAGGTCGGCGGAGCGGCTTTGGGGTGGCGCTGCTTTGGCGCGAGTGATCATGGCCCCGTAAGCTTCCGGCGCGTCGGGCAGTCTGTGGACCTGCCCGCTAGAGCACGACGTTGGGGCCATGATCTGCGAGGCTCGCGCCAAAATGGCTCCGTAAAGCCGTGGAGCCGACCGCCTCAGCCACGACGTACTCATTCTCTGACGTTTAGGCGGCTGGTTGTTCTGCGCGGCACGGGCGCTGGCCGGGCTGGAGCGGGGCGGAGACAGGAGCGCAGGCCCGGCCGGGGGCCGTGCCGCGCGCGGGGAGC